>WQXP01000097.1 GCA_009784765.1 Oscillospiraceae bacterium
GCGTCAGCGATTGCAAAAGGAACATGAAGAGTCCGCGCTAAAGTCTGCGCAAGCAGCGTTTTGCCCGTCCCTGTGGGTCCCATAAGGATTACATTGCTTTTTTGAATCTCAACATCATCTTCGCTGTGCATAATGTCATCATTATGATAGAGGCGTTTGTAGTGGTTGTAAACAGCTACGCAAAGAATGCGTTTAGCCTCTTCCTGCCCGACGATATATTTGTCCAACACTTTTTTAACTTCGACGGGCTTGAGAAACTCGCCGCTTGCCACATCACCGATGTCATAATCGTAGTTAAAATCGCGGCGTTCAGGGAACGCCTCTTCCTCTTCGGCTTTGGCGGTTTGTAACAGGAACGCTTCAAACTCTTCGAGTTCAGCGTTGTAGAGCATTCGAAAAGAGGTAACGACGCAATAATTACAGATAATGCCGTCGTTCCCCTGCAGCATACGTTCAACTTGACTTTCGGTCTTTTTACAAAAAGCGCATCTCAGCATAATGGCGTTTGTGCCCCCTTTACTTGGTAGTGGTGGTAATATCCGCACGATTAGCCATAACCTTGTCAACAATGCCGTATTCGAGTGCTTGTTGAGCAGTCATGAAAGTGTCGCGGTCGGTATCGCGCTGAATAGTCTTGAGGGGTTGCCCCGTCATTTCAGACAGCAGCTTATTCATCTTATCTTTGGTTCTGATGATATGGTCGCTTCTGATTTTAATGTCGCTGGCTTGCCCCGAAAGCCCTCCGTGAATCAAAGGCTGGTGAATCATAACTTCGGCATTCGGTAACGCGCTGCGTTTGCCCTTCGCCCCTGCCGCAAGCAAGAACGCACCCATGCTCGCTGCCATTCCGAGGCAGATTGTCGCAACATCACACTTGATATAATTCATAGTGTCATAGATTGCCATTCCGTCACTTATTGAACCGCCGGGGCTGTTGATATAAAGGTAAATGTCTTTATCAGGGTCTTGTCCCTCAAGGAACAAAAGCTGCGCGACAATCAAGCTCTGTGTAATGTGGTTGACATCTTCATAGAGCATAACAATCCTGTCATTAAGAAGCCGTGAGTAAATGTCATAGGCGCGTTCGCCGCGCCCGGTTTGCTCGATTACCGTCGGGACTAAAGCTGATTTTGCAGGTGTATAAATCATAAAAACCCTCCTTGCTGTCGGGCGACCGCTAAGGGGCGCCCCTACAGTTATTCGTCAACTATATCATATTCGCCCGGTTCTTCACCCGGTTTATATTTAGCCTCAATTTCGGTAACGACTGCGTGTTCTTTCACGAAGTCGAGTGCTTTCGCAGTCTTGAGGTCGTTGATTACCGCTTCCTTAGACACTATTTCTTCTACTTTTTCCCGAGTCATGCGGTTATCTTTCGCCATTTTGGCTAACTCTTCCTCAAGCTCATCATCGCTGATTTGGAAGTCTTCGATTTGCGCGATTTTTTCGAGTGCCAAGCGGAAACGCACCTGCTTCTCGGCTATTTCGCGGAATCCCTCGCGATAGTTAGCTAAGCTCGTTCCCGTGCTTTTCGCGAACTCAGCAGGGGTCATGTAGTATTTGATTGCCCAATCACGCGCCATCTCATCAATTCTGTTCTCGAACATCGCCTGCGGAATTTCTGCCTGTGTGCCGTCTGTAATCTTCTCTGCCACAGCGTTCTCAAGGTTCAAGTCTTTAACATCGCTGAACTTATCGTTAAGCGTTGTACGAACTTCTTCACGGAACTCCGCAAGTGTGTCATGTTCGCTTATGTCTTTTACAAACTCGTCGTCAAGTTCTGCTGTTTCCTTGCCTAAAATCTCGCGGATAATGCACTTGAACATAGCAGGTTTGCCCTTGACATTTTCAGAGGGATAGTTTTCGGGGAATGTTACATTAACCTCGAACTCTTCGTTGATTTTATGACCGATTAACTGCTCCTCAAATCCCGGAATAAATCGCTTGGTTCCGACTTCGAGTTCATAGTCGTCCGCAGTTCCACCCTCAAAAGGTTCGCCCTCACAGAAACCCTTGAAGTCGAACTTGATTATGTCGCTTTCCCGCACGGCGCGGTCGGAGGCGTCGATAATCCTCGCGTTATCGGCGCGGATTTTCTCTAACTCTTTATCTATGTCTTCTTCACTGACTGTCGGTGTTTCAACATCAACCTCAACGCCTTTATACTGCCCGACTGTTACCTCAGGCTTGACAGTAAACTTGATTTTGAAAGTTACGCCTTTGTCGTGTCCAATTTCGCTGACTTCCACATTAGGAGAGTCTACCAAATCAACGCCTGTCTCATCAACAAGCTTCTGAATATTCGCCATGTAGAGGTCATTGACAGCGTCCTCATAGAACGCGCCTTCACCATAAGTCGCTTCAATCAGCTTACGTGTCGCTTTTCCGCGGCGAAACCCCGGAACTTGAATTTTGTTGCGCTGTTTGAGGAACACGGCGGTGAGGGCTTTGTCAAAATCCTCTGCGCTTATGTGTGCTTCCGCCTCAACTAAGTTAGCCTCAGTCTTTTCGTTGGTTATGATTTGCATTTGCATTGCAATGTTTACCTTTCCTTATATATTGTTCCGGTTATGATTTTTAGCACCGTTTCTTTAATTTGCTCTTTCGCGACAGCTTTGCCTGAAAAACGAACCTCTTTGTTTCGAACAGCGGCAAGTGAGGCGGGGAGACGAATCCCCGTGCGTTCGCTCAAGCGCGTCAACGCATCATCGCTGACAGCAGGTAAGACATCGTCGTCATCGCGCATTCCGAAATTAGACAGATTAGGATTGAGCATATCATCGTATGAGGGCATTCGCGGTATGAACTTACCGTACAAAGCCTCATAGACACTGTCTGCGAATTTGTAAGCGTTCGCAGTAGAAACAATCAATGTTTTAGTTCGGATGTCGCCTGTTTCCTTCACATAATCACGCCAAACTTTGTGCCCAACCGCTGTGTGAGTGTCCATAAGATAACCGTTGTTCATGAATACAGACTTAATCGTCTTAGCTGTATCGCTTTCATCACACCAACCGCCATAGAACAACTTTCCGATTTTTGCCTTCAACTTGTTGTCGATTTCAAATTCCCCTGATGTTTTCAATGAATCAAACCATTTGTTGATTTGAGTCGAATCGCCGCCGGTAAAGTGGAACAGAAGCCGCTCTAAATTGCTTGAAACGAGAATATCCATAGACGGCGACACAGTCGTGCAGAACTCGCGATTGCGGTTGTAAATTCCGGTGTTTATGAAATCGGTGAGAACATTGTTTGAGTTGCTCGCGCAAATCAATTTGTTGACAGGCAGCCCCATCTGTATCGCGTAATATGCCGCAAGAATGTTTCCGAAGTTACCTGTAGGAACGCAAATGTTGATTTTGTCCCCTGCTTTGATTGCACTGCGGCGAATGAGTTGCACGTATGCGTCAATATAATACACGATTTGCGGAAAAAGCCGTCCCCAGTTAATGGAGTTCGCACTTGAGAATGCAACTCCTGCAGCGGAAGCTTTTGCAAGAATCTCGCTGTCTGCGAACGCTTCTTTTACAGCAGTCTGACAGTCATCAAAATTGCCTTTCACTGCGAAAACGTGGACATTCGCGCCCTCTTGGGTGAGCATTTGAAGTTTTTGCATATCACTCACACCCTCTTCGGGATAGAACACGGCAATTTCAATTCCGGGTGCATCTTTGAAGCCCTCAAGAGCAGCTTTGCCTGTATCCCCCGAGGTCGCCACAAGAATAAGCGTTTTTTCGCCGCCGCGTTTAAGCATAATTTTCGACAGGCTCATCAGCCCGGGCAGTGCTTGCAACGCCATATCCTTGAATGCAGCAGTCGGGCCGTGCCAAAGCTCGAGCGCATAGGATGCGCATTTACCCGTATCCTCAAGTGCAACTAATCGAGTAACATCGCCGGTCTTGAAATTAGCAGAGTACGCATTGCCGATACTGTTACGCAACTCATCTTCTATGTGCAACGCAAAATCAAAGAGCGGGAAAAAAATATCAAATGCAATGTTTTGATACGAGTGATACGATTCGGCGGCTAACCGAGCGAGTTTGGCAACACTAAATTTCGGTAACACGCTCAAATTAGCGGGAACAAAAAGCCCGCCCTCTTCGGAAATGCCTTTAACGATTGTTTCAGCCACTGATACGGATATTGATGAATCTCTTGTGCTTGTGTAATTCATATAAGTTTATACGTCTCCTATGATTTTTTTTAGAAAGCTTTTCCTGTGGACTTCTGACGCCCCGTGATTCAAAATCATCTCCCTATGTAGCCGCGTTCCGTAGCCTTTATGTTTCGCAAATCCATACTGCGGAAAAAGCGCATCAAGTTCAAGCGCGTACCTGTCCCGCGCAACTTTCGCGAGAATAGACGCCGCCGCAATCGCCGCTGAAAGCCCGTCGCCCTTGACGACGCAGTTGACAGTTGACAATTGACAATTGACAGTTATTTGAGGAGCTTTGTTGCCGTCAACCAAGACAGTGAGCGGAGCATTAACTGTCAACTGTCCGTCAATTGTCAACTGTTCATACGCTCGTTTCATCGCAAGCATAGTCGCGCCGAGAATATTAAACTCTTCGATTTCAGCGACTGTCGCCCGCGCAATCGCATATGCCCGTGAGTTCGCGATAATCTCTTCATAGAGCCGCTCGCGCTTATCCTCGCTGAGCTTCTTAGAATCGTTCAACCCCGCGATTGGCTTACCCATGTCTAAAATCACCGCCGCCGCAAACACATCTCCCGCTAAAGGGCCGCGCCCCGCCTCGTCAATCCCGACAACGCTGCCGAAAGAGCCGCCATAAGTTTCATCAAACGCGTACAGGGGGCAGTTCAAGTGTGATTTTTCCAATTTTCGCACTCCTAAAATCGTCTAATAGTGCCGCCGCCGCACGCTCCAAGTCAAGCTGACCGCCCGCAATCCGCATTGAACGTGCCTGTGCGATTGCTTCGAGAATATCGCCGCCACATTCGCTCAGCCCGTACCGCGCTGCAAACTTGTCTGTGTGATTCAGTAACAGAAACGCGCCGAGATTTCGTGCCAACGCGAGTGTGTCCATAACCGCGTCACGGACTGCACCTGTGTAGGCTAAATGCAGAGCCGCCTGCTTGTCCTCAATTTTCGGTTCGAGAACCCCGGGTAAATCAAGAATTTCGAGAGGCGTGCTTTTACCGCCTTTGCCTCCCGCTCCGCCTGTTCCGCCAATTCTAATCCACTGCTTCCCGCGAGTAACCCCCGGTTTATCGCCGACTGCTGTTTTGCGCGAACCCGCCATTCGGTTAATGAAAGACGACTTCCCCGAATTAGGAATGCCTGCCGCCATAACCCGA
>WQXP01000098.1 GCA_009784765.1 Oscillospiraceae bacterium
GATTCGCCCTTCGGTCGGGCAAAGCCCGCCCTTTGGGCTTATCTCTTCTTTTGCTTTTGTTGTCAAGATTCGCCCTTCGGTCGGGCAAAGCCCGCCCTTTGGGCTTATCTCTTCTTTTGCTTTAACTGAATCCTGTACATAACTAAAGCCGACATAAGCACGACAATCACAAAATCACTCATGTCCCCCGAGTTTTGCCTCTCCGCCGTTCGCGAGACAGGCTTAGTGTGGCGAATCCACGTTCCCCGAGTAGCCTCTGTTTCCTCATTGTCGCTGTTTTCTGAAGACGCGGTGGGAGTGTCTGTTTCCGTAGCCGCGTCTGTAACCCCGAGTTCTGTGAAGTGTGCGATAACCCCGTCAGCAAGCGATTGTGCCAGCAGCTCAAGATAACTCGCGTCGAGCATTCGCTCATAATCGGCAGGGTTGCACATAAACCCCATCTCGAAAAGCATAGACGCCCCTGCTGTGTTTCGCGCCATCGCGAAGTTGCGCCTAATCGCGGGGGTGTACTCATGCCCTGTTGCCGCTGCAATATGCTCAATAATGCTGTTAGCCGCCTCCCGGGATTCGTCGAGGGTGTAATACATCAGCGGCCCTGTGCTGCTGTTGAAATCACGGTGAACCGACATTGAGTTGGCATGAACGCTCAACACAAGGTCGTAGGGAGTTTCTTCGAAAACTTCCATCCGCTCAAGCACGGGAATGAAGTCGTCCGTGTCCCGCAGGAACGTCGTTTGAATGCCGCGTTCGCGAAGCAGCGCGACTGTTTTCGCCGCGACAATGAGGTTGAAGTCTTTCTCCATTAACCCGAACCGCCCCGGCGGGCCTAACGCACCCGGGTCTGTTCCGCCGTGCCCCGCGTCAATCAACACGCGAACCTCTTGCCAAGTTTGGGGCGGGTGGGTGAATATAATCTCGCCGTCTTTGAAATAATGCCCGCTGATTGCTCTGTCGAAGCTGTACTCGTGTTGTGTTGGGTTGCCCTCGAAATCATATTCGGTGAGTGTCGCGTTATTTCCGTCAACCACGACGCTGTACAGATTAAGGGAATCATCGTCGAGTTCCCCTTGCGAAATCCGCTCCACGCGGTTTGAATAAACGAAAGAGCCGTCCGCAAGAATATAGCTTTCACCCTGTTCCGCGATAATGCGAAAGACTGTTCCGCGAGCAAGAGGCGTTCCGTGATTGTCGTCATTGTTGTCATAATAACGCGAGATGTTCCCGCTTGTCGCACGCCCATAAACGGGGGTGGTGAAATTCGTGCGGCGAGAAGTTCCCCAAGACTCGGACGCGCCGCGCCGCACAACAACCTCCCGCGTGAAGCCGCCGTTTTCGAACAGGAAGCTATTGTTTCCTCTTTCAAGAGAGCGATGCAGGGCGAAAAATCCGTCATCGGTGATTTGCCCCTGCGCAATAAGTTCGCCGTTGACGTACAGTGGAAAAGCGGGGTTAGCCGCTCCGAGAAAGCTAACTGTATCATGGGGAACATTGTCAAGGTAGCCTGCGTCTGCGTGGGGCAGGAGAACGAAGCCTGTCGCGGAGTCATGCTCGCCGAAAAGCCGCATGAAATGTTCACAATCGGGTTCAAACACAAAGGCTGTATTCATGAGAGAGAGGAGGGTGATTAGCGCAAGTATAATTTTATTCATGATTTTCATTCTTTTAGTATACCATAAAAAAAATTTGCTGTCAAGGGTTGACAATGTAAAATTTATGTGTTATAATAGTAAAACAAAAACGAAGTCGCAAGGAAGTCGGGCTTTGCCCGACGACGCGCAGGTCCGCAAGGCGTTAGCCGAAGCGCGGCCGGAGGTTGTCGCAAGGAAGTCGGGCTTTGCCCGACGACGCGCAGGTCCGCAAGGCGTTAGCCGAAGCGCGGCCGGAGGTATGGAAGCGTAGCTCAGCTGGTCAGAGTACCCGCTTGACATGCGGGGGGTCGGTGGTTCAAGTCCACTCGTTTCCAGTCAACTTTACAGTTCGCACAAAGAACACAAGCCATTAACTGTATATGCAGAACAAGCACTTTCAAAAGAAAGTGCTTGTTTCGTTTTTTCATAGCCGATTCACTGCGTTTTTTTGATTACAGCGACAACTCTTTTCGAAAAACCCTTGACTTTCGAAAAAGCGTGTGTTATAATGAGTATAACTATTCTAAAATTACTTACATCGCGGAGGAAAAATCAATGAGTATGTTTTCACCTAATACTGCCGGAGGCAAAGGCGGCGCATTCGCCGGCCCGTTGAGCCCTGCGCTGCCTAAGGCTATATCCGAAAGGCACGTTGCTTGCGTGTTTTTGCTTGACATATCGGGTTCGATGAATCAGCGCGACGCAATCGGCAAGCTGAACAAGGGGATTACGGCGTTCTGTGACCATATGAAAACCGACCCTCGCACTGCCGATGTTGTCGATGCCGCGATTGTTACTTTCGGTGGCGATGTTCGCGTTGTTCAGAACTTTATCCCCGTATCTGAGATGAAAGTCCCTCAACTTGCCGCCGCAGGGGCTACTCCTTTCGGGGAGGCACTCAAGCTTGGGCTTGAGATGGTGGCTAAGCGCAAAGAAGTCTACTCTCTTGCAGGGACTCCTTATTATCGCCCGTGGATTTTCTGCATAACCGACGGAACGCCGACAGATGACTGGGAGAGTGCTTCTCACTCTCTCAAACAAGCCGAGAACGCCAAGAAAGTTCTCGGGTATTGCGTGTGCGTCGAGAACGAGCAAGAATACTCAAAGAAAGAGGTTTTTCAAATCTTTAATCATGAACGTATTCTCACCCTCGAGAACCTTGACTTCACGGGTTTGTTTGAGTTCGTTTCGAACAGCCTTGCCGCAGTCAGCCAAAGCAACCCCAACTCTGAGCATACGGTAAGCGTCGCTGCTCCGCGTACTCTTACCATGGCGACACAATGACAGTTGACAATTGACAGTTGACGGTTGGCAGTTGGCTGCGATTCAATTTGCAGGAGGTTTACATTTTGTTAGGATTTTATAACTTGTCATTGCAGGGGACTTCTCACGTCAGTTCAAACATTCCCTGCCAAGACTCAAGCCACATCATGATTCTCGATAACGGCTGGGCAGTCGCCATTATCGCGGACGGGCTCGGTGCGGCCAAGCATTCCGACGTCGGCTCTTACTTAGCCGTGAACACAATCGGCTCGCATATCTCCGAAAACGTCGCGAAAATCGCCGGCAAAAAAGGCTCAAAACTTGCGGGGTGGAACGTATCTGTGCTGACTTCTTTAATGAAAGACGCATTTACACGTGCCATGGACGACATTCGCGCAAAAGCCGAAATGGAAAACAATGCAATTTTCGACTATGACACCACGCTCTCCGCCCTCATCTACAACGGAAGCCAAGTTGTTTTCGGGCACGTCGGTGACGGCGGAATAATTACCCTTTCGCGAACAGGGGATTTCAAAATGCTCACCCGCGCCCAGAAAGGCAGTGAATTTAATATGGTCAGCCCGCTTCGGTATACCGACAAGTGGGTTTTCGGCAGTTCCGACAACGATGTCTGCGCTGTTTCTCTCCTCACCGACGGGATTTACGACGTAATCTGCCCTTGGATTCTCGCCGACACCAAACAACCCGTTTATGTCAATTATATCCGCCCTTTTATGGACAGGAACTTGCTCAAAGCCAAGACAGACGACGAGTTCGAGAAAGTTCGCCGTGAAGTTAAAGACTTCCTCAACTCCCCCTATAACGCGAAAATCACCGACGATAAAACAATCGCCGTGTTAATCAACCTTGATGTTATGCCCGCTGTTAAATCGAAAGACTATTACAAAGAACCTGATTGGGACGGGCTTCAAAACGAACGCAAGAAGAAACTTTACGACACACAGACACTTTAACGACTCCGAACGCGCAAGCGCGTTCTCCGCGCAGTCGGGCAAAGCCCGACTTGCTTGGCAATATATCAGGCAATGCAGAATATAGTAACGAGGTATGCTATGTTAGAATTTAAGTCATCAGACGGGCGCAAGCTCGAGTTTGAAGCCGCTCCGTTAGGTCAAGGGGGAGAAGGTGCTGTTCACAAGCAGTACGACCACTTAGGCTACGGAGATGTGGGGGATTTGGCTAAAATCTTCAATCCCGGTAAACGTGAGGGGAAAGAAGCTAAGCTCAAAGCAATGATGGAGATAAGGTCGCCGAGACCTTCGCATAGCTATGCTTGGCCGAAAGAATTGCTGTATGACCTCAAGACGGGCGAATTCTGCGGCTATGTCATGTACTTAAAACAAAACAAAATCGAACTCGGTGATATTTACGGTTATAACAGCCCTTACAGAACCGAGGGCAGTGAAAAGATGAAAGAATGGCGATACTTCGTCGCGCTTGCACGGAACTTAGCGCGGGCAGTCGCGGGGGTTCATGACATAGGGCAAGTAATCGGCGACCTTAACGACAAGAACATTCTCATTGACCCCGAAACTTATGATGTTACTCTCATCGACACAGACTCTTTCCACATTAACCGAATGGAAGAGACTTATCGTTGCGTGGTGGGTAAGTCTGAGTATGTTCCTAAGGAAGTACAGAATGTCAAATTTGCGAGTGCAGCTCTGCCGACTTTTACGCGCCATACCGATAACTTTTCTCTTGCTGTTCTTATTTTCAAGCTGCTCATGAACGGCGTTCACCCTTTCAACAGCGTAGGGATTGACGAGAAGTCAATCGAAGATAACATAGGCGACGGGCGTTCGCCGTTTTTCGCGAATTATGCTAAGCTTAATACGGCGTTCTACGCGCCGACTGCTGATATGCTCCCCCCTGTGCTGCGCAAGCTTTTCGAGGTTGCTTTTGTTACGGGTACTAACAATCCCGAAAAACGCCCCAGTGCGATTGAGTTCTATGATGAGTTGGTTAAACTCGAGAAAAGCGAGAACCTCTACTCTTGTACGGCAAAGCAGTGGCATATCTTCCCTTCTGCTACGAGTGAGTGTCCTTGGTGTGCAATCGAACGGCGTCAGGAAGAACGTATGCAGCAAATCGCGGCGTTGTCTGTCCTCACGAGCAATGTTGCCCCCGATTATTCGGTGGCGCGATACAATCCTGTGCAGAATTATCAGAAAGCTCAAGACGAGCAGGCGGCGGCTAAAGCGGCGCAGGCAGCGGCGGCGGCAGCAAAACAAGAACAGGAAGCTCAAGACGCTCAAGATGCGCAAGCCGCGCGCGAGGCTAAAGCGGCGGCGGCGGTTGCGGCAAAACTCGAAGAGCTTGCACCGCCCGTGAAACCTACACCGCCCGCTAAACCTACACCGCCTGTCAAGCCGGAAGCTCTTACACCGCCCGCTAAACCTACA
>WQXP01000099.1 GCA_009784765.1 Oscillospiraceae bacterium
GCCGAGAGTCGCTGTAATGCCTCCTGTTGTGTTAGTCACGGCAGGCCCGGTTCCGGGGGTGCAGGTGCAAGGCTGGTTTCCGCAAGCAGGGCAGTTCGGCGGAGGTGGAGGAGGCGTTCCGCAAGTGCAAGGCGTCGCGTTACAGGTCGTGCAAGCCGGAGGAGGAGGCGGCGGAGGCGGCTGCTGGTTTATACCCGAATGGGACTTACTGTGGGTGCAGGACGCGAGCAACTCCCCCGCGGCGTTTCGCTTAGCCGCAACTCGTACAACTGTCGAGTAAGTTCGCGCTGTCGCGTTGAAAGTAACAAGGGTTGTGGTAATTCGCTGTTTGTCTGCGTTACAACTCGTACATCTCCATATATCGCGAACCACGGTAATGCCGACTTCCGGGCAATCACAAGCCTCACCGACTTTGTCGCAAACATCGCAAGGCTCAGGAGGGGCGCAGCCCGCGTTTCCGCAAGGCTGATTTTCACCACAAGTCGGGCAGGGTTTCGGACAAGTGCAACGTGTGTTGTTACAATCCGTGCAAGGCGCAGGACCCCCGGCAACTTCGCGAAACTCACCCGTCGTCGGAACAGGCGACGGCACTCGATGAGTCTTGTTCTGCATCCACAGCCCTGCCGCTGCCCCCGCAAGGCTCGCGTTGAAGTCAATCGCGACTTCGGTGTAGGTATATTCCCTGATATGGTCAACATATTGCCCGTTGATTGTTCCCCCGATAAGGGCACCTGTAAGAATATGACGCGGGGCGCGGTTGTCATTAAATGCACTCCAGTCCCCTCCGTGAGAAGCGCGGTGATGAGCGTTTGTTGCCCACGGCCCGTTAATTCCCACGACGAAACTTGTTCCGCCGTTGACATTGTTATCGCCGAGAATGAACCGCATCTGCCTGTCAGACCACGTGGTGTACGCAGTTTGCCCCGTGTGTTTGTCATGGATTAAGCCAAGCATCTGAAATGCAGTGTTGTAGCGGTTATTTCCCCAACTCGCAGGTTCGAAGAAAGAGTTGGAGCTTGTGTTGACTCTGTTCATGTTTGTCGCGACTGCTCCCCAACCTCTGTCAGTCGGAACGCCGCCGCGGCTTCCGCGAAGAGCGTTGACTTGTTGCCACACACCGTCCCACGCCATCTGATGATTGGTATGGTGGTCCCATGAGCCGCTCGGCAGTGTGTTCGAGTTAGTCGTGTAGCGGCTGTCAGTAGTCGCGATAAAAAGCCACTCTGCCGCCAGAGCAATCTTATCGTCCCATCGCGATGACTGGTAAAAAGGCGTAGTTCCCTCACGCGCAAGCCCTTTAGGGCTGTCCCAAGCCCAAGTAAACAGAGCCTGTGCAACACGTAAGTCTTCAGGGTTGCCGAAGTTCACATAGTTCTGTGCAAGCACCGCCGCCGCAAAAGCGACTTGGTCGGTTCCGGGGCTTGATGAACTCAAGTTAGTAAATCGCCCTATGCGCCTCGCCCCGACTGCACTCCCTGTCTGGGATTCGGGGGGACCCCAGTAGCCGTGGTCATCTCCTCCGCCACCGTCGCCGACTTGGTAGGCGAAAGCGCGCGGAGTTCCGTCTGCATTCCAGATAACCGCTTTCCTGTAAAACTCAGCAAAATGGTCGAGAATCCGACGTGCGTGTCCCTCAAGCCCGTTAGTGGTGAAAGCTTCCTCAAATTCATAATAAGCCCAGCCGAGGGTTACTGCCGAATATTTTCCGGGAATCCCGAATTTAACATGGTCGCCCGCGTCATGAAATCCGCCGGTCAGGTCAATCGTGCCGCCGCCGAATGCCGCCGGAACGGCAATTGTCGCGTCTTGTAAGTGGCAGTTATCCCTCCACGCGAACGCCGAACGTGTACCCACATCTGCGCCGCACATATTGCTGTCAAAAAAGTACAGCGAATATTGGAGCAACTCCGCATAGTTCGGCGCGCTTCGAGTTGACGGCGCGTTCATTGCCGACACTGTCTGAACTGCCGGGTAACTGCCCTGCACAGGTACGGCAAGCAGAGTAAGTACCATTGCTGTTGCTAAAATCAGCGATAATAGTCGTCGTTTCATTAGAACCTCCATTATGTCGAATTTATACTTAGTTTCAAGTATATCACATATTTGTAAAAAAAGCAATACTTTTAATCAAATTTGTCATTTCGAGTTTTCAAACAAGTATTCGTCAGAAGTTAAGCCCTGCATACACTTCGTCAAAATTCCCGAAACAAAGGCAAGGGCAATCCCGTAATTACACATTGGAACTTCTGCCTCGTCTGCTACGCTCTGCCTGGAAGCCATCTCGCGGCGGCTCTGCATACACCCGCCGCAGTGGATTATAAGCTTTGTTTCCGTAAGTTCCTGCACGTCGGGAAAATCGCCCCCTGCCGTGAATGCGAAGTTCAGCTTCGCTCCTGTGTGCTTCTCTAACGCCTTTGGAAGTTTCACCCGCCCTATATCATCACACTGCACATTATGAGTGCAGCCCTCACAAATGTAGACTTTGTCGCCGCTTTTCAAGCTGTCAATCACTTCCGCCGCCGCCACAGCCCACGCTAACACGCCTTTTCGACGCGCCATGAGAATCGAAAAGGACGTAAGGGGTATTTCCGGCGGTAAAATCCCCTCTACCTCAGCGAATACCTGACTGTCGGTGATTACAAGCCGCGGCGGTGCTGTGAGTTTAGTGAGCGTCGCACTCAAGCCTTTCGGGAGCGTCATCAGCGGGTTCGCACCTGCCTCAAGAATGTCGCGAATAGTCTGCTGTTGCGGCAAAATCAGCCGCCCTTTCGGCGCAGAGCCGTCAATGGGCGTTACGAGAACCACAACATCGTCGGGGCTGAGCAGGTCTGATATAATCGGGCTTTGGGGCTCTGCTTTGATTTTCTGCGCTGATGTGATGAGTTCTGCCCTGATTTGCTCTATATTTGAGGCGAATTTGTCCGTATACTCATTATTGATATATATGACATTTTCGTGAGTTACCTCCGCGTTGCCCAATACAATCGCAATGTCGCATTTTTTCAGGATTTCCTGCGTTTTTGAGATTCGCAATTCACCTATTTCGCCGACGTCGTCTAATCCTGCCGTGTCTGTCAACAACACTGCCCCCACGGGAACAAGCTCCATAGCTTTGCTGACAGGGTCCGTAGTCGTTCCCGAAACCGGCGATACCACCGCTAAGTCTTGCCCTAAAAGCGCGTTGAACAGGGTTGACTTCCCTGCGTTTCGATTCCCGAAGATGCCGATGTGAAGCCTCTCCCCGCGCGGAGTCGCGTTCAAAGAGTTCATACTGCTCATAAATCACAAAAGCCCTTTCTTTTCCGCAATTAGCCGCGTCGGTTCGCTTGCGTAGTCTGTCAAATACTCCCGCAGAGTAATCTGTGCGTTAGATTGGCAGTGTGCCTTGATTTTCCCGCCTTTCACAAGCCCCATGAACGCCTCACCCACTCTGCCTTCGTTGTAACAGGCGGTGCAGAAACTCGGCAGGTAATCATTCTCAAGCAGCCACTGCACGATTTCGTCCAACGACCTCTCGTCGCTGATTTTGAACTGAGCGGCTTTTCGCGACTCCTCACGATTTGCCGCCTCACTATAGCCGCCCACTGAAGTTCGTGAACCTCCGCTGATTTGCGACACCCCTGCCGCTAATGCTCGCAAGCGGCAGTCCGCGCTTTCACGAGTGGACACGATAATCCCTGTATACGGCACACTCACTCTAAGTGCGGCGACTATGCGTATGAAAGCAGCGTCCGTGATTCCTGCTCCGAATGTTTTGTCGTTACGAACACCGTCCGCGCTTCTTATTCGCGGCAGACTAATCGTATGCGGCCCGACTCCGTGGATTCGCTCAAGGGACTGCGCGTGCATGAGTAACGCCGCGAACTCATACAACGGGTCTTGATACAATCCGAACAACACACCAAGCCCTATGTCTTCAATCCCTCCCGCCATTGCTCTTGCGGGGGCGTTCAGGTGATAGTCATAGTCGTGTTTCATGCCGACACTCCCCGCAACAGGCGGGTGAATCTTGCGATATGTTTCCTCGTGATAGGTCTCTTGGAACAGCAAATAAGTCCCTATTTTCGCGCCTTTGAGCCGCCTGTACTCTTCCTGCGTAGTCGCCGCTATATTGACATTGACTCGCCTGATTGCCCCGTTGCGGTGCTTGATTGAATAAATCGTATCAATCGACTCGAGAATGTAATCCAATGGGCTGTAGTCGGGGTGTTCACCGCTCTCGAGAGCCAATCGCTTATGCCCCATATCCTGAAGTGCAATCACTTCGCGGCGAATTTCCTCTTGTGTGAGCTTTCTGCGCGGTATAGCCGTGTTGCCGCAGTTAAAAGGACAGTATACACAGCCGTTCACGCAGTAATTCGAAAGATACAGCGGCGCGAACAGCACCACGCGGCTTCCGTACAGCTCTGCTTTTATTTCCCGGGCAAGGGCTGACAGCTCCTCTTCGATTTGTTTGTCCGCACTCGCCGCTGAAAGCAAACACAGGGCTTCCTGCCAGTCTAAGCCTTTACGCTCTCTTGCTTTGCTGAGAATTTGTCGCGCTTCATGTTTTTGTGGTGCTTGCAAAGCCGACATTATCTCATTATGATTTATAATCATGGCAATATCTCCTTATAATCTCCTTTAGTCATGACGATTTCCCTCCCTATTGCCCTCATTTGCTCCCGCATTTGTTCGAGGCTCGCATACGCCTTGCCGTCATAGAGCTTGTACTTCTCTCTTAACTCCGCAGTCGTGAGGTTCGGCATGACGACATTCGCCCCTGCTGACACGGCTCTTTGCCGCCCTCCTTCAGCTACACTCTCGACTGCAGTCGTCGCGGGGAGCAGCACATTCGGCTTCATCAGCCGCACAATCGCGACGGCGTTCAGCGTGAGCCCCAAATCCCCTGCCGCTTCACTTGCATAGGGCGTTTCGCTGTGGGGCAGGAAGGGCCCGATTCCTACCATTTCGGGGTCGAACTCGTCTATAAACAGCAAGTCTTCCACAATGTCGTCTACGCTCTGCCCGGGTAATCCTGTCATGAACCCGCAACCTGTTTGAAATCCTAAGCTTTTCAAATTTCGCAGACATTGCAGGCGTGATTCTAAGCGCATTTCAGGAGGGTGAATCGCCGCGTACAGCCGCTCTGACACTGTTTCGTGGCGCAGTAAGTACCTGTCTGCTCCTGCGGCTTTGAGCCGCTCAAGGCTTCCTCGCGGGCGTTCCCCCACTGACAGTGTGACTGCGCAGCCGTGGCATTTGGCCTTGATTTGCGCGACTATATAACAAAAAACATCATCTGTGAAATAAGCGTCTTCTCCGCCTTGCAGAA
>WQXP01000100.1 GCA_009784765.1 Oscillospiraceae bacterium
CGAGGGCGTATCCTTCGCCGAAAAGAGTGTCGATTGTTGCACGAGTCAAATGAACGTGCCGCGCTGATGTTTCGATAAGTATTTGCATAGCTGTTTTCCCTTCGATTGTTTTATTTTGTTCTTTTATTAAAGGCAGGACGCACCCACCTTTCGAATGCTTGAAAAAACTGTGTCAAAGCAAAGTCATAGAGCCAAAAAGCGATGTTCCCTAAGCCCCAGAATACATAAACTGCGTTCGCGCCGCCCCAAGTCAGTTCCTCGAGTGCCTCGGTAATCCCGAAAACGTGAACCGCAATCCAAAATGAACTCACTGCCGTGATGTTAAAAATCGCAGATTTGAGGGCAAAGCGTATTAACCGTGCCGCTCTCGATTTTATGCGGTGAATTTGCTCTCGCAGAATCGGGTAGTATCCGAAAAAAGCGATGAAGTAAAGCTTGCCTTCAATTTCCGGCGTCAGGAACAGTGCAAGAATCGCTGTTGTAATAAAAGCCGCTGTCCCGTAACGAACGCTCGTCTGCGCCCGAACACTCCAGATTACAAACCCCGCCGCCGCAGGAGCAATATATACCAACGACGGAATCACTGCCGAAAACAGGATTACGACCGACAATGCACAGGCAACTCCGCTGTAGGCTATATTAAATGCAGTTTCGTTACGTTTCATATTTTCAGCCCATCCTGCAGATTTGCTCTTCTTTTGCTATTATACCATATAAAATCCCGTCTGTCAATAAAAAGCAAAGAAAATTTTTATGATTGTCCTTTTTCGACAAAGTTCACGTTATCGGGGTGTTATAATAAAATTTATGAACTCTGTAAATAATGTTATCTACATCGACTTGCTTGTTATGATTAACCTTTACATAACCTTCTTCCTGATTGAAGCAACGGGAGCGTTTCTTCACAGAAAGCTGAAAACGCGAAGGCTTGTTCTCGGCTCTCTTGCGGGGGGGCTGTCGTCGCTGATTGTGTTGCTTCCGCCCTTGCCCCTTGCGGTGAATGCAGCAATCAGAATCGCGGCAGGTGTTGCGATTGTTCTGATTGCTTTCGGGTACAGGCGCAAAGAGGGTTATGTACTGCTCAAAAACCTGTTGTTTTTCACGATTATCAACATCGTTTTTGCCGGGGTTACACTGATGCTGTGGCTTTTCGCCGCACCGCTCGGTATGGAGTGGTCGGGGGGATTCGTCTATTTTGACATCTCACTGCCCCTTCTTATTGTTACGACTGCCGCTGCATACGGGCTGATTCGCCTGCTGCGTTTTTTTTTAGACGTTCGCGGCGCGGCAGACAAACAATACCGCATTGAAATCGAACTCGGCGGCAAAACCGCCGTGCTTCCCGCAATTGCAGACACGGGCAACGCCCTCACTGACTTCTTTTCGGGGCTTTCGGTTGTTGTCGTTCCTCATAACTCACTCGATATTGATTTAGACGACCCTGCCCTCTTTCCGCGGCTGTTGCCGTATAACACAATCGACTCTCGCGGGCTCATTCCCGTATTCCGCCCGAAACGCCTTGTACTTACTGCCGACGGCGGCACTGCTAAAACGATTACCGCTTTAGTCGGCGTTTCGGAAAACTTCGATTGCAACGCTCCCGCTGTTTTTAATCCGCGATTACTATTATAAATAATAAAGAGGTAAGACCATGTACGAATTGCAAAAAATACTCAAAAAGCTGTTTAACAGCAAACTCCGCGAACAATTGACACAGCGGCTTTCACGCACAGCACGCGGGGCGAACTCTGCCGTTTATTACATAAACGGCGCAGAGTCGCTTCCGCCGCCCTTGACTCGCGACGAGGAGGAAGTCGCATTCGCTATGCTTGAAACAGATTTTCAGCGTGCCCGCGAAACACTGATTGTTCATAATCTGCGCCTTGTTGTTTATATCGCGAAAAAGTTCGAGTCAACGGGAATCGGGATTGAAGACCTCATTTCAATCGGGACAATCGGCTTAATTAAAGCCGTGAACACATTCAGCCCGGACAAGAACATCAAACTCGCGACATATGCGTCTCGGTGTATCGAGAACGAAATCCTCATGTTTTTGCGCAAATCGAACCAGTATAAGTACGAAATATCCATCGACGAGCCACTTAACGTCGATTGGGACGGCAACGAACTCCTGCTGTCAGACATTCTCGGCACGGAGAACGACGTGGTCAACTACGGGATTGAGAGCCAAGTCGAGCGGAACTTGCTCCTTGAAGCAATCGCGTCCCTCAATCCGCGTGAACGGCAAATCATGGAGATGCGCTACGGGCTTAATAATCACAAGGAACGCACACAGAAAGAAGTTGCTGACGAAATCGGGATTTCGCAAAGCTACATTTCGCGGCTTGAGAAGCGGATTATCAAGCGTCTTCGCAAAGACTTGGAACAGCTCTGTGGGTAAATTAACTAATAACGATTGTGAAAAGCTGCGTTTTTTGTACAAACCCGACAAAAAACGCAGCTTTTCTAAATTCTCTGTCATATAGGTTGAAAAATCGCCGAAATTGTTGTATAATAGACTGTAAGTGTATTTTTTACGAAAGGTTTATTAAACAATGACAATGATATGCAACTCATGCGGGAACGAAAACGCCCCCAACACCAAATTCTGCGGCAAATGTGGTGAGTGTTTGGTTACTGCGGCGGTCTCCCCTGCCCCGGAAGCAGATGAAATTCCGCAAGCCCCCGAGGCATCAGAATTTTCCGGCGTTTCGCCGGAGGTTGAGGTTAAACTTGAAGACAACGCAATGCTTGAGAATGCGCCGCCTCCCACAGTAAAAGCTAAAACCGTAAAAGCGAAAAAAGTTTCTGCGCTGAATCCGCGTGCAAAGAAACTTCTTATGCTTGCTGTGCCTGCATTCGCGATTGTGCTGATTGCCGTGATTGCGGCTGTCGCATTTCTTTCGCGTTCGCCCTTCCCGAAATCAGATGAGTTTTTCTTCTTTGATGACCGCGGCTCTGTCATTATTGTTTACAATAACGGGAAGACTGCTGATGTAAGCGGCACTTACCTTTCAAGCCAAGAGAGCTTGGATGGCAAACGCGCTGCTTTCTTAGTCAACGATGGCGGTGGCGATTACTCTGCGCACGGCGGCAGATATACCCTTTACTACAGCAGCGGTTCGGGGGTTCCCGTCAAAGTCGCTGACCATGTTGTGCGGTATCGTTTATCGGATTCCGGGAATGCTATTGTCTACTATGCTAACGAACAGTGGCACGGTGATGAGCGGCACGCAGAACTTTATCTGTTCGACGGAAGCACCTCAAACAGAATCGAAGGGCGTGCGCCTTATTACCCCGAGTGCAGGGTTGCGATTTCTCCGAACGGCAAAGTTGTTTTTTATGTAGGAGGGCGTTCTGTCAATAACAGCGGTGTGGTGCAAATGTCATCTTATATAAGCACGAACGGCAATCGCGGAGTACTTTTTGAGCATGATACCGTCCCTGTCGCCATTTCTGACGGTGCAAGGCATATTTATTATGTTGAGTCAAAAAGCAGCGGTGAGTTCCTCTGTGTTCGCCGGGGAGTTAAAGGCACAAGCAACAGCTTAGGGAATGTCAGTGATATTCGCAATATTTTCTTCAATGTGGCTTACTCACAGATTATTACAAGCGAAAGCAACCGCTCACATATCAGCATCAACGGTGAACGCAGTGAGCCTTTTGTCGATTCCCGTGTTACGAATTTTCTGCAACCGCGATTTTCGCAAAGCCGCACTCTGGCGGACAACTTTGACGGCGCAGCTGCCGTTGTATTCGGGTTTGACAATTTCAGAGGAAAAGTGTTTCAATCATCAGAGGGCGTTTCTCTCGTAACGAGGCGTTCGGGCCGTTTTGACAGTGAAGTTCTTTCAAGGAATGCAACCTCAGTAACGCAATTAACCGATGACGGCAAAACAGTCGTGTATTTGAGCGGCAGAACCCTCAACGCCGTTCCCGTAACGCAAAAGAACCCTGAAAGCATTCGCATTATGCGCGATGTTGACTCTTTTCTTCTTGCAGGGAGCTATGTTTACTTCATTGACGACCGTAATGACCTCCATCGCTCTCCGATAAAAGATAACGCGAATGCGATTTTCGTTTCGGACAAAGTGATTCCCTTCAGCTTGCAAGTTTCCGGGCGCGGCACTGCTTTCTTCCTGCGCGATGACGGTGATAATACACTTTACTTTACCAACAACACCAATGCGAGCCGCGTTGCAAACGCTGAAGATGCTGTTATTGTAATCGCAGGGAAGAACTATGCCCTCTATATCAGTGATATGGGCGGCGGGTTCATAGATGTTTACCGCAGTAACGGCGGCGGGCGATTCCCGCGCAACTCAATCGCGAAAAATGTCCGCATGGTTTCGTGGTGATGATGAAAGGAAATTCATGAAATTTAACAAACACATCGCGGCAGTTATTGCCGCAATCCTCATAACCGCAGGATTGGCTTCTTGTGACCATAACAGCGGACCGATTGAAGACACACAGCCGAGTTCGGCTTCGCTGCCCGCCACAGGTGCGAGCGGCGTTGAAGGCAGCACGAATACTCCCGGCACCGACGCGGCTTCGGCAACACCGACGCCATCTCTCACCGCTGACCCCGACGACCCGCTGCTGCACACTCCGCCTGAGGAAATCGCCCTTGAAGACACACGGACTTACGCCGCATTACAGCTTCTTGAAGGCGACACGTATATGATTGATATGCAAATCGGATTTAATATGCAGCTTTATCGCAGAGGGGACGATATTAACGTGTATGTGGCCTCATCTGTAGCCAACTATATTCTTGACGGTAAACGCTATCGCCTCAGCTATCGCCCCGGTGAAGAAGCCGCCTATTATCGCCCTGCCACTCAGGAGGATTATGAGGAGGTTTTAGGCTATTTCAGCGGGTTTGACTCGTTTCTCAGCTTAGAGGGCAAGACACTCACGCGGGTCGGGCTGGAAATGTACGGGCGTTTCGGTGAGTTATATTATGAGGAGTTCACAGACGATGACGGCGAAATTTTAGGTGTCTATTTCAATCATAACCTTAATAACGAGCTTTTCGCGTTATATGCGAATGTCGGAGGGAATATGAGGCGATTCCGCTACCATGTCAGTGCAACTGTTCCCGACGAGGCACTTGAAATCCCGCCCGAACTTGAAATCCACCCCGAACCAAGCTAAATTGTACAGCATCAGAAAGGAAAGCAAACCATGAAAGACCTCAAGAAAGCACTGTCCGTGTTAATCGCGCTTTTAGTTATCCTCAGCGCGGCTGCTTGCGACACCGACAACCCCGATAACACCG
>WQXP01000101.1 GCA_009784765.1 Oscillospiraceae bacterium
AGAGATTACGCCTTCCCGCCCGAAAAGCTCCTGAGCGACAGCCAGCGGCATGAACAGCGCGAAATCGTCATTACTTGCGCTATTCGCGAGAATGCCTTTGACAACAAAATCTTGTCTGCGGATTGTGAGGGTGTCGCCAATGGCAATTTCCCGACGCTGAGCGAAGTCTGCCCCTATAACTACAACGCCCTGTTCGTCTTGTGAGGCGAAATACTCGCCGCCCAGCATACGCCAATCGCGAAAAGCCAGCGTTTGCTCCGGCAGAATGCCTGTTACAACCGCCTCCACATCGCGGATTGCCGCAGTTTGTGTGAGGTGCGGTATGACAGCCAGCCCGCTGATTTGGCTGATTCGCTCGTATTCCTCAAAGGCGATTGTTTCGGAAATGCGTTCGCCGGTAATCACGGCGATTTGGTTGAAAACGCAAATCCCGTCAGGCATAATGACAAGGTTCGCCCCCATGGCGTTAGCTTGCGCAGTCACTTGAGAACGCATATTCCCGCCGAGAGACATCAGCGCGACAAAGGAGGCAACAGCAACTGCAATACCAAGCAGAGTGAACAAAAGCCGCCCTTTTTTGCCGAGCAAGTTCTTTGTTGTAAGCTTGAAAATGTTCATGCGACGTTAAATCCCTCCGACTCAATTAACCGTTCGATTTCCTCCAAATCCAAATCGGGCGAATGCACGATTGTTACTTTGTCCGCCGCGAACTCCGCTTCAACGCTGATTATGTCGGGATTATCACCGAGCAAACCCTCGATTTTGCGGGTACAGCTGCCACAAACCATTCCCCAGACGGTGAGTTCTGTGGTAATCGGTGAGTCTGTAGGTTCTGCGGGTTCTGTAGGGGAGAGCGTCCCGTTCGGCTGTGGTTGTGAATTAGCAAGGGGGTTGTCCTCACAAGCTGTGAGTGTGAAGAGCATCGCAACTGCAATAATAGCAGAGTGTAGTTTTTTCATGTGTGAAATCCTCCTAATTGACTGTGAACCCCGCTTCGATAATGGCGGCTTTGATTGTATCTTCGCTAAGGGTTGAGTTGTGCTGAATTGTTACCGCGCCGCCGCTCAAGACTACCGTAACGTCCTGCACCCCCTCTAAAGCAGATACTGCCGTTGTTACCGCGCCGACACATCGTTGACAGCTCATACCCGATACAGTCAGTCGCGTTGTGATGATTGCAGGCGGCGGAGCTTCTGTAGGGGCGGGCGTGGCAGTCGTAGTCGGGGTTGTCGTCGCAGAAACGGTCGCGGCTTCTGTCGTGGTTGTCGCAGTCGTAATCGGAGTTGTCGTGCCTGTGGTGGTGGCGACTGTGGTGGTAACAACTGTGGTGGTGACTGTGGTGGTGACTGTGGTGGTGGCTGTGGTGGTGACTGTGGTGGTGGCGAGCGTTCCGCTCTCCTGTGCGGTCGTCGCAGGAACGGTCGGCGGCTCTGAAACCGAAGGGGGTGAATCCTCACAAGACGTGAGCGTCAATACAGCGGCGATTGCAAGGGGTATAGTAAGCTTTTTCATAACAGTACCTCTTTAATACAGATAAATAGCTTTTTATCTATTGTATCATACTTATTCGCATAAGTCAAGCAAAAAAACGCACTGATTCTTTTTACAGAATCAGCGTACCCAATACTACAGCAACTGTCCCCGGAACTCCGAGTGTCAATGCCGCGAAGAGCGTGTAGAGATTCACGGCGACACCCGCTAACGGTGCGGCGAGAATGAGCGTTCCCGCCCCGAGAATCATGTTCACGCAAGCGGCGGCGGCAGGCTTTCGATGACGGGAATGAAGGGATAAAAACGCAAAGAACAAAATAACTGCGGTGGTAATAGTCGGCATAGGTTGTCCTCCTCTTTAGCTGTTGTCAAGATTCGCCCTACGGACGGGCAAAGCCCGCCCTTTGGGCTTATCTCTTCTTTTGCTTTTAATGACTAATATATATGCCCTCATGTCGGTTAAAAGACTTGACTAATCGGCGAAAATGTGTTATACTGGAAGGAAACTACTTTGACATCGGAGGGAAAAGCCATGAAAAAGCTAATATCATTGCTTCTCGCATTATCACTGCTTATGCAGATTACATTACCTGCCCCTGCTGCTGAGGAAACTCCTGCAGCCCCTGATAACCCAATCGTTGAATACCTTAACAGAGGTATTCTTTCAGCGGCGACTTCGGCGGGAGCCTCAGGGCGATTGGTAAGCTGGCGATTTCTTGCGAATGACCCCGAAGACACCACTTTTCGGCTCTATCGCGACGGGGAGCGGATTCACACAAGCCTGCCCGGAGCAGCGACGAGCTTTCTCGATTCTCGCGGAACTGCCGCAAGCAACTACCGCGTTGACGCGCTCAGCCCGAGTAAAAACGGCGGCGAAGTCTTCTGCAGCCAAGACCGCGTAATTCGTGCAAACGGCTTTGCCCGCGAGCAAGACGGCGGTGCTTTTTTCGACATTCCGCTGAATCCGCCCCCACGCGGAGTACACGGCGGAACGTATCACGCCAACGACATTACTGTAGGAGATGTTGACGGCGACGGTCAGTATGAGCTGTTCATAAAGTGGGACCCGAGCAACGCCCGCGATGCAGCTCAAGACGGGATTACCGACAACGTGTTCATTGAGTGTGTAACTCTTGAGGGGCAAAGCCTCTGGCGTATTGACTTAGGCCCGAATATCAGGGCGGGGGCGCATTACACACAAATGCTTGTTGCGGATTTCGAGATGAACGGCACTGCAAGCCTCATCGTCAAGACCGCAGACGGTACGATTGACGGGCAGGGCAACGTAATCGGTAATCCGACTGCCATTCACCGCAATGCAAACGGCAGGATTCTGACAGGGGACGAGTTCCTCACGTTGTTCTGCGGAAAAACAGGCGCGAACTTGCACACAATCCCCTACAATCCGCCGATTGGTCAGCTTGCGCCGTGGGGGAACGGCCGCCCTCCCGAAAACCGCGTCAATCGCTTTCTCGGAGCAGTCGCCTATCTTGACGGGCAGCGCCCAAGTGCGGTTATGATTCGCGGCTACTATACTCGAATGGCGGCGGCGGCTTATGATGTAGTTGACGGCAAATTAGTCGAACGCTGGGTCTTCGACACGGGGCATAACAGCAGCCACCCCGCATTCGGGCAGGGAAATCACAATGTAATGCCGGCGGCGGTTCATGAGGGCAGTTCGCGCCAAAGCATATTCTTAGGCGCGTCCGCAATCCGCTATGACGGGGAGCTGTTGTGGTCTTCGCGGCGCGGTCACGGAGACGCGCTTCATGTGGGTAACTTCATTCCGGGGCGAACACAGAGCAATTCAATCCAAGTTTTCTCTTGTTTCGAGACTTCGCCTTTCGGGATTGCACTCTTCGACGGACTCACGGGGCAAGAACTCTGGCGGCAGACTGCAAGCGGCGATACGGGGCGTTGCATGGCAGGGAACTTTCTGCAGGGCAACCCCGGGAGCGAGTTCTGGGGGGCGGGGGATTTGCGGGATATGACAGGTCAGCGAATCGGCAACAGCCCCGACGGACCCAGCTTCGCGATTTGGTTCGACGGGCGGCTTGAACGGCAACTGCTCAATAATACAGGCGGCAATGAGGGTGATATGCGAATCGACCGCGTAGTCAGGCTTGCGAACGGGAATATCGACCGTGAACGCGCATTCACCGTGCGTGCCCCCGCGCGTTCGATTAACGGAACGAAAGCAAACCCGAATATAACTGCCGACCTCTTTGGAGACTGGCGGGAAGAGCTGATTGTCCGCCACGGCGACGGTTCTGCACTGCGCGTATTCGTGGGCGTTACCGAAAGCGCGAGCCGCATAACGACGCTCATGCACGACCCGCAATATCGAATGCAAGTCGCGGGGCAGAATGTAACCTATAATCAACCACCCCACCCGAGCTTCTTTCTCGGGACAGGGCAACCGCTCCCTCCATCGCCTGATGTTCGCGTTCGCGGCGACGTGAGCGAAGCCCCGCCTGAGCGTTGTGAGGACTGCGGTGACTTCCCCTGCTACTGCCCGGAACTCTGCGAAGACTGCGGCGAAGCCCCCTGTCGGTGCGACGAACGCTGCGACGATTGCGGCGAGTTCGATTGCGACGGACATCTCCCGAAAACAATATCAGCAATTCGGCGCGAGAGCATAATCGAAGCCTGCGAAACTTGCGGAGTCGAAAAAATCTGGCGTAATACGTGGCGTGAGGAACATACCGAGGGTTCGAGCGAGTACACAATCCTTGAGCATCGCCGCGCCGCCAAGCGAACTGTTTCAGGTGAGTTAATCGACTGTGTCTGTGAATAAAATCCCGTCAAGATGGTCGATTTCGTGGCAGAGCGTAGCCGCGAGGAATCCGTCGCCACTGACGGTAATCGGATTGCCGCGGCGGTCGAACCCCGCGACGGTGACTTTCTGCGGGCGAATCACACTCCCCTGCGGTGAATCGGGTGCAATCGAGCCTTCGGCGACTTTTTGCGTTTCCGGGCTTTTTGCGGTGATTATCGGGTTGATTAACTCAATCACTCCATTGTCGTCAAGAATCACAACCACACGCCTCAGTATCCCCACATGAACCGCTGCACAGCCATAACCGCCTGCTTTATCGAGGGTTTCACGCATATCGTCAAGCAAAGAACAGAGCCGTTCATCGAATTTGTCTACAACTCTGCTTTTTTTGCGGAACAGTGAATCATTCCAGTTGGTTAGTTTTCGTATCGCCATAATTTACTCCTGTCTGCTTCTGAAATTTGAGAAGCTGTATATACTTTACCACAGAAATCGGCGTATGTCAAGGTGCAGTCATGCAAAAACAAGCAATCCTCAACACTATTGATACACTGCCGCCGAGTATGCTCGAACCGCTGTATCATTATGTGTCTTACTTGAAATCACAGAGCGAGAAAGCCAAGAAAAGAGAGCGGTTTCGCAAAGCAATCAAAAATATCCCCAGCGTAACTCTGCCCGCTGATGAAAACGGAAACGCTTTCATCGACAAAGAGTTGCACCCCGAGTTGTATGACTGGGCGGTGAACGGATAATGGAGATGTTCGACTTATTCATCCCCCGTCATCCGAGGGTGGTTTTACGTGCATTCATATCAAGGACAGCAATGAATCCTAATTCTTCCGATTTCAGTGTAGGTAATGTGATTACGGTTTTTCAAAAATATTTTGAATAATTTAACAAGAAGCGAGAAAACTTAGAATAAGCAAAAGAAGA
>WQXP01000102.1 GCA_009784765.1 Oscillospiraceae bacterium
GCCTCCTCTATTGTTGTTATTATCCACTCCCACTGCGGAAAATCCCGGCGTATTCTGTCGCGGCACCTTTCGCAGAACCACTCAAGCTCCCCGGGATTATCCCGCATGACTTGCTTCGCACCCCATATATGAGTATAACTCTTCTGCTGATGCGCTTGCTCTAATTCGAACAGCGTCTGTACCTCTGCTTTTCGATGCTCCGCTAAAAGCGCAAGCAATCGCTGTTCCGCGAAAACCATATAAGTCAGAAAATCGTCGCAAGATTCCGCGCTTTTCTTAAATTCGACAGCACTGTCGGTATAATATCGCTTGAACTCGTCGCAAGGTATATACAAAAACGCTGTATTCAGCGGACGCGGCGAATAGTTCATGGTTTTGTCGAAATTGTACGAACCCTTCATCTTGAAATGCGTAATCGGCGGATAGACGTGTTCTGTCAGCTCTTCCCTGTGAGCGGCGATAATCCCCTCCCCGAACTCCGGCAGTTCCCACGCAATGAAGTCTGTGTCAATCATCAGCACAGGTGACGGCGTCGCTGCGAGAGCGAACAGCTTCCCTGCCGCCCAGAACATCAGCGGATTTATGCCCTCAAGGTCGTCGGGAATCGTTACACGAACTTCGTTCCAAACCGCACTCAGCCCCAGCCGCTCAAGATAATCCGCTCCGAGGGTGTCGCAGTGCATAAACGTCGTGCTTCCATGGCAAAATCGCTGTACGAGAGACGAAATCGCGGCTGTGTACAGCTCAAACTTATCCATGGAAAACCCATCAGCGGAGTTCTCGCCAAATTTCTTTGCCCGAAACGGCGCAGTCGAAAGGGAGTAAATCGTAGTCATATTAAGTCGATTCCATATCCAAACATATTTAACAAATCTGCATTTGCCAATTGACATGGCAGTTGACAATTGACAATTGACAGTTGAGAGTTATACGAACCTTGAAAACTTGAGTAAAAACTTGATTGAAAACTTGAGTAAAAGCTTGAGTAAAAGCTTGAGCGAAAACTGCCCATAACATACGAACCCGCTCCGCCGATTTTGCTTTCGCAGGGCAGGGGGAGGGCTGGATTGTTATGGTGCTTGTCTATAAATTCAAGCCAGTTAAAGCTCATACATACTTCCTATCTCGGCTTGTATTGATTTTGCTTTGCTTCTACACAAAACCAATCAGCTTTTTATAATTCATGGCGGCTTTTTCGTCGAAATCCGCCCGCCCGACTGCTACGTTAAATTGCAAGAGCTGTTTCAGCCCGAGCCCTCCGTAACGGTCGCGCAAATCAGCTAAGTTGCTCATCTCTGCTGCTGCCGCCATATGCGCATTCTCGATTATGTCGCAAACTTCGCTTATGTCCCCCGTGCGGCACCCGAGCCGCGTCATAATCCGCCGTGTGTAAATCTGTGAACGCTCCAAATGCCCGTAATAATGCGAAACGCCGTCTGCATCGCAAGAGTGGCAATCAGGCTTGCCGAGTTCATAGAACAACAGCGCGTACCTCAAAGTCAGCGACGGTGAGGATAACCCCATACGCCTGAAACTCTGCCCGAGGAGGTCTGTGTCTGCTATACCTTCCCTTTCAAGCATTTTGAGTTCAGGAATAAGCGCAGTGAAAATATCGCAATATTCGCTGAGAACATCTCGCACGTTCTTGCCCATGAGGATTTCTTCGATTTCTTCCCGCACAGCGACTGCTTTAGTATAATTCAGCAAAATCAGCGCGTTCGCCGAGTCGCTTATGACAAAATCCCCTCTCGCATAAAGCTCGAGTGCGGGCAGAATGTCGTGAGGATTAAAGGTCGCGTTTTCTTCAAGGAACACTATTTCCGGCTTCTCGAGCGGCTCTGTCGGCGATTTTCCGAACATCGCTTCAAGCCCGTTCCAATAGTCCGTGAACCCGTAGCCGCCTTCGCCGCTGCCGCGTTTTGCGCTGAAAGCAATCGCGTTGAAAGTAAACGCGCAGCGCATTTCGAGTTCTGTCTTCAGTTCGCTCTCATGATATGAGCCGATACTCACTGCTATACCGAGAACGGTAACGACGACCTCACCTTCAGCTTCATTAACTTCGAGTTTATATCCGCAGTTATCGAAAATCGCGGCAATGCGCTGCCCTTCACAGTCAGTGAGGACGCTGTATTCAAAGGGAGTCTGCCCTCGCAGAAGCTCGCGTACGCATTCGCCGTATACATAGGCGTTATAGCTGTGTTCATAGAGCTTGTTCAGGACTTCCGCAACTTGTTTCGGAAGTTCAAGGTCCGGAATGTGTGTCATACGTCCAACCACCTTTCGCAAAAATAACTGTCAATTGTCCATTGTCAACTGTCAACTGCCGAACCCCCAGCCGTCTACGCCCGATTTTCGCAGAGCGGTGAACATTCTGTCTTTGAAGCCTTTGTCTTCCCGTTCGCGCTCGGCTAAGAACGCTTTTGTCCTCGCCCTTTCGGTGGATTTGTCAATCGGGCAGGGGGATTTCACAATCTCGAAGTTGTTCGCCGCCGCCGCACTGATGACCATGTGTTCAGGAGTAAGAACTAATGGGCGAATGAGGGTTATGTCTTTTCGCGATAAATAGCTCTGCGGCGCGAAACAACCGACTCTTCCCTCCCGGAAAAGATTCATGATAAAGGTCTCTATTACATCGTCAAAACTGTGTGCTAATGCGATTTTGTTGCACCCCGCCGCCACTGTCGCGTCGTGTAACGCACCCCGCCGCATTTTCGCGCATAAAGAGCAGGGGTTCTTTTCTTTGCGAATGTCGAACACAATCTCATACAAGTCTGTGCGAATGAGGGTGAACGGCACATCGAGTGCCGCGCAGAATCGCTCAACAGGGGAAAAGTCTCCGTCTTTGCCGAAAAATCGCGGGTCGAGAGTAATCCCTTGCAGCTCATAGTCATAGAGCGGCACGCCGTCTTTGCGGAACTGCCTCATCTGCGCGAGGGCGGACAGAAGCACAAGGGAGTCTTTCCCGCCGCTTACACCCACCGCAATTTTATCGCCGCTTTTGATTAAATCAAACTCTTGGCACGCCCTTCGAACGTGGCTCAGTATTTTTTGCATTTGAAAATCCTTATTTCGGTGCGGTGTGGACACCGCGTCCTACGTTTAGTGTCAAGCTATTCCCTGCGGAGCGGCAGAGCCGCTCCTGCGGGAAATCGCTCTTCTTTTACTTTAAGTGTCAAGCTATTCCCTGCGGAGCGGCAGAGCCGCTCCTGCGGGAAATCGCTCTTCTTTTACTTTATTTGTACAGTTACATATTATTTTATCACACTTTGACGAATTTTTCAATAGTTTTCAATAAATTTGTCCTAAAATTATTCATTTTTGTTGTTCAAGCCGCATAATCGCAAATAGGACAGACTATAATTAAAGTGAATACTACTCTGAAAAGGAAGTGTAATGATGTTACAATTCAATGATTTTACCGAAAAAGCCAACTCTGCCCTGAACGCTGCTGTTAAGACGGCGGAGTCTCTCGGGCATATTTATATTGGCAGCGAGCATATCCTCTGCGGGCTGCTGAGCGAGCAAGACAGCGGCTCTGCGAGCGGGCTTGCATACACCTCTCTCTCGAAACACGGGGTAAATTTCGGGGAGGTTCTGCGAAAGATTGAGCTTTCTGTGGGGCGGGGAATCCCAACTAAGCTGAGTTCTGCGGACTTTACTCCGCGCAGCAAACGCATTCTCGAAACTGCACTGACAGAAGCACGCAGCTCTGCCAACTCAAGCGCGGGGGCAAGACGGCAGACTTTCGCGGGGACAGAACACCTCCTTCGCGCCATAATCAAAGACAGCGACTGTTACGCCGTTCTGTTAATGCGGGAACTCGGCGTAAACGTCAATTCCCTGAGCGTTGACTGCTCTGTAAGCGAAACAAGCAGAGGAGAGGCTTTCATAGATGATGCCCTGTTCGGTGGAATCGGCGGAGACTCTTCCAAGAACAACGCGGCGGCAGCAAATTCCAAGAAAGCGAAAACCGCCTTAGACAAATACTGCCGCGACCTGACTGCTATGGCACACCTCAACCAAATCGACCCGGTAATCAACCGCGACGATGAAATAGAGCGTGTAATCCGAACACTCATGAGGCGGCGCAAGAACAACCCCTGCCTCATCGGTGAGAGCGGCGTAGGCAAAACAGCAATCGCAGAGGGGCTTGCCCTCAAGATTGCACAAGCAACTCTCCAAGGGGGGAGCGTCCCCGAAAACATCAAGCACAAGCGTATTCTCATGTTAGACCTGCCCTCAATGCTCGCAGGGGCGAAGTATCGCGGCGATTTTGAAGAGCGAATCAAATCTGCCCTTGACGAAGCAATCCGCGACGGACAGGTAGTGCTTTTCATAGACGAACTTCACTCAATCATAGGCGCAGGGGCGGCTGAAGGCGCAATCGACGCGGCGAATATCCTCAAGCCCCTGTTAGCGCGGGGCGAAATTCAGCTAATCGGCGCGACTACCGTGGAGGAATACCGCCGCTTCATCGAAAAAGATGCGGCGTTAGAGCGGCGATTCCAGCCAATCATGGTGGAAGAGCCCGATGAGGCTTCATGCCTGCGCATTCTTGAGGGGCTTCGGGACAAGTATGAGGCGCATCACAAAGTCAAAATCGCGGACTGTGCGCTCAAAGCGGCGGTGGAACTGTCGTCGCGTTATCTTAATGACAGATTTCTGCCGGACAAAGCAATCGACTTAATCGACGAAGCAGGAGCATTGGTACGCCTGCGAGCGTTCACTGCGCCGCCTGATATTCAGAAACTCGAGGAAAAACTCCTGCGCCTTGCCGACGAAAAAGCGTCTGCAATCAACGCGCAGGATTTTGAAGGGGCGGCGAAACTCCGTGACAAGGAACGGGAACTCGAGCGGGAACTGGCAGGAGAGCTTGGCGAGTTAAGCGGCTTTGGAAACAGCCGCCAATATAATCGAGAGTATTACGGCGAAATTAACGCCAATTCTATTGCAGAGTTAATCGCAAAGCAGACGGGTATTCCCGCCGCGAGAATCAGCGCGGACGATGCCGCGAAAATCAGCGATTTGCACTGTGCGCTTGCTCAGAGAATCATTGGGCAGGAAGCCGCAGTCGCGGCTGTGGCGCAAGCGATTAAGCGCAGCAGGGCGGGGTTCGCGAATCCTGCACGCCCCATTGGCTCATTCTTGTTCTTAGGGCCCACAGGAGTCGGTAAGACAGAACTCACCAAAGCATTGGCAGA
>WQXP01000103.1 GCA_009784765.1 Oscillospiraceae bacterium
AAGTTCGAGGGCGATTACGCTAATCGCAGAAACTTGGTCATCGTGAATGTTCTCGAAATAAGACATGGGTTTGTAGACTACGCCGAGGACTCCAAAGAGAATAACCATAGTCAAAAGCATAGGCAAGCACCCCGCAGCAGGGTTGTAGCCCTCTTTGGTGAGCTTGCTCATTTCTTCTTGCATTTTTGCGGTATTGCCGCGATATTTCTGCTGAATGTCTTTAATCCGCGGCGCAAAAAGCTGAGTTTTAGACTGATTCTTCTGCTGTTTCACCGTAAGCGGGAACATAAGGACGCGGACGATTAGCGTGAAAATGATAATCGCACCGCCGACGTTTCCGACAAGCCCGTAGCAAAGCCGCATTACAAAACCTAATGCAGGTGTAATCACCGGTATATCGAATAGAAATTCCATATAAATCCCCTTAACATAGCGTATTTAATAACTGTCAATTGCCGTCAATTGCCGTCAACCGGGTCATACCCTCCCGGATTCCACGGGTGGCAGCGCAGCAATCTGCGAATAGTCAAATAGCCGCCCTTAACCGTGCCGAAACGCTCGAAAGCGGTTACGGCGTAGGCAGAACAGCACGGAGTAAATCGGCACACAGGCGGCAGAATTTTGGATAAAGTCGCCTGATACAGCTTAATCAAGCCGATAAAGACGTATTTCATTGATTTGTTTTAACACCTTGGTTGATTTAAGTTCCGGGGTCTTGGCGCGTGCCACGAACACGAAATCGCACGGTTTGCCGATTTTGGCAGACAGCGTCGGCTCGGCGGCGCGAAAAGCCTCCCGCAGAATACGCTTTGCGCGGCTGCGTGCAGGTGCATTCCCGACTTTCTTGCTCGCCACAACACCAAGGCGGTTGGTTTCGAGGTCGTTCGCGGCATAGTAGCAGATAAAGGCGTATGTTACGACACTCCTGCCCTTCTTGAACAACCTCTGAAACTCATTCGTTGTCTTCAGTGTAGAGTAGCCCCCCATCGCCTCAGTACGAGAGAGATTTCCTGCCCTTAGCACGGCGTGCCGATAAAATCGCACGGCCGCTTCTTGTCGCCATTCTTTTTCTGAAGCCGTGTTCTCTTTGCCGCTGGCGTTTTTTTGGCTGATAAGTTCTTTTCATGATTTACACCTCCGTAGTGAATAATAAGTTGCGTTGACACTAACTTATTAAGTATACATAATTTATTTCCCTTTGTCAAGGGGGTAAACAAAAATATTTTTCGAAAAGCCATATAAAAATATAAAAAAATGTATTGACAGGGGGAAAAAAATATGGTAAAATAGATGAAATATATTATAAGCAGCGTTTCAGGTCAGTTACTTAGTTAAACATTAGTAGGAGGCAATCATGAAAAAACGTATTATTTCCCTGTTAATGACAGTCGTGATGATGTTCGCACTCGTCCCGCTTGTTGATGACGCACCCATGCACCACACGTCGAGTGCAATCCCTGCGACCCTTTCCGCCCACGATGTGGTGGCGAGTATGGGGCCGGGCTGGAACCTCGGCAACACCTTCGACGCAACTCATATCGGTCACGGTCAGAGTTGCTCAAGTTGTACACCTAACTCGAGCAGCCCCAACAACTCATCGAGCAGTGCAGGACACTGGAGATGCGGCTTCGGCTGGTCGGGGAGCGGGATGGCAAGCCGCAGTTATGCTCAATCCACTCCTGTTGCACTTGAAACGGCGTGGCTTGGCGGAACAGCTCAGCAGACTACTCGTCAGCTCATTCAAGCAGTCAAGGCGGCGGGATTCAATACAATCAGAATTCCCGTAACCTGGTATAAAGCCACCTCCGGCCCGAGCAGCTGGACTATTCGTGCGGACTGGATGGCGCGTGTCAAGCAAGTGGTTGACTGGGCATACGCGGAAGGTATGTATGTCATTATCAACACTCACCACGAAGAGCTGATTTACAATGATTGGCTCGGTGATTCGCGCAGAACCGATTCGCAGAACTACATTACGCGAATTTGGACGCAAATCGCCAACGAGTTCGGAACGTACAGCGAAAGAGTCATTTTCGAGGGGCTTAACGAGCCGCGCGTTCGCGGTTCAAGCGGCGAGTGGAACGGCGGAACTGCCGCTCACCGCGAAAACCTCAACAGGCTTAATCAAGCTTTCGTAAACGCGGTTCGCGCGACGGGAACATCGCGTCCGAACAACCGTAACCGCATTCTCATGGTACCGACATATGCGGCAAGTGCCGAAGCGGCGGCACTCACAGGATTTGCCCGCCCGAGTGACCCGACGGGTAACACCCCTAACAGAATTATTCTTTCGGTACACTCTTATATGCCTAACAACTTCGCGGGAGTAGGCAGCGGCCCACTTTCAAACACGTGGAGTGAGTCTGTCATTACTGCGATGATGGACAGAGTTATGACTCGTGCAAACGCTCTCGGAATGCCCGTCGTTTTCGGCGAGTGGGGGGCAGTTTCGCGCAGTTCATCGACTAATGAAGCGAATCGTGCGGCCTATGCGCGGTACTACGCTCAGCAAGCGGCGCGTCGCGGAGCAGGGCACGTCTGGTGGGATAACGGAACACCAAGCTCCGGCAACCACGACCGCGTTGAAGGAAACTTCGGCTTGTTCAACCGCGCAACCGGGGCATCTTCTTTCCCGACTGTTACAGCGGGAATCATGGAAGGACACAGATTAGGCGGCGGAAGCAGTGGCGGAACAACAACACCTACAGTAACCCTATCCAACTCAAGCAGGACTATTTCTGCCAGAACAGGCACAGGCTCTTCTCAGACTGTAACAGTCGCGGGGACAGCTACAGGCACGGTTACACTCTCTCGCGCTTCGGGAATGCCGGCATGGCTTACCACAAGCGTCAGCGGCACTACAATCACAATCGGCCTTGCCGCTACAGGAGTGCCTACGACGGCTCAGACAGGCTCATGGGCGGTAACAGTAACTCGCGGCGGGGTGAATGCCACGCTCACGGTAGCAGTAGATTTACCTGCACAAGCGGCACTCACGACTATGTCGCTGTCTGCTAATACTAACCATACTTTCGCGGCAGCCGCACCGGGATACAGCGGCACAGACTTCGTGTTAGCGCGGACTGTGTCTAACAGCGGAGCTAACCCCACAGGTGCTGTTACGGTAACGCTTTCGGGAACAAATGCGAGCAGCTTTGTTCAAAGAAGCACTACCGCCCCTGCCAGCACAACATGGACGAGTAGCGCGATTACCCTCGACAGCATGAACGCCACTTCAGGGGCGCGCGGGTTTGAAATCCGCCCCCAAAGCAACTTAGCGGCGGGAACTTATACGGCGACTGTTACGGTAACCGCTCCAAATGTTACGACAGTTGCGGCGCATTCGTTTAATATCACTTTCACTGTCGGGGGTGCAGTTGTTGCGCCGACATTCACAATGAGTCCCGCGACGTCTACCATATCTGCACGAACAGGCACAGGCTCAACCGCGACTGTTACGGCAGGGGGAACAGCCACAGGAACAATCACCCTTTCACGCCCCACGGGAATGCCCGCATGGCTTACCACCACCGTTTCAGGCGGAACTGTAGCAGTAGGATTAGCCGCAACGGGCGTACCGACGACTGCACAGACCGGTTCGTGGGTAGTAACGGCGACTCGCGGAACTTCGACTGCGACTTTCACAGTAGCAGTAAACTTGTCCGCTTCGGGGGGAAGCGAAGTCCCCGCGACATTGATTCTCACACCGACAACGGCGACGATTTCTGCGCGAACAGGCGCAGGCTCAAGCACGACGATTGCGGCAAGCGGAACAGCTACAGGAACAATCACACTTGCTCGCGGAGCGGGAATGCCCGCATGGCTGACTACAAGCGTTTCAGGAAGCAATATCACAGTCGGGCTTTCGGCAGATGTCCCTACGACTGCTCAAACAGGCTCATGGACTGTAACGGCTACTCGTTTCAGCATAAGCACGACTTTTACAGTATCGGTAAACTTGTCCGCATCAGGCGGAACTACTCCTTCTAACGGGATTTCCCTCAGCCAAACCGGAATGCTGACTTTCCCGAGTGCGGCAGTAGGCTTCCCGGCACAACCCTCTGTGACTGTCACAGTTACCAATACCGGAACAGCAAATACCGGCGCGTTGGCGGTTGCTTTTGTTCCCGGCGGCTCTACCCCTCCGGGGGCGTTCACCCTTGGCAGCATAAGCAGATTTCCTGACGGAATCGCTGCAGGGGCAACACGGGATTTCACAATCAATCCCAGCAGAAGTGTGAACACCACTCCGGGAACGTACACCGGAACAGTTACAGTTTCAGGGGCGAATGGAATTACTGCAAGTTTTAACGTGTCCTTCACCGTAACAGGCGAAGGCGGCACTACCGCTACTTCTGTAACTACGGCAACTTCTCCAAGCTCACCAAGCTCGCCCAGTTCGCCGAGTTCTCCGAGTTCGCCCAGTTCGCCAAGCTCACCAAGCTCGCCAAGCTCGCCGAGTTCTCCAAGCTCTCCGAGTTCTCCAAGCTCTCCCAATAACCCCGGAAGCAGTGAGCCTATCGCAACATGGCAGGTAACACCTCCCGAAGAAGGAAATCATCTGCTTACTCTGCAAATTGACGGATTGGCAGACAGCGCAGAGGCAGCCCGTGCCAACGCCGACCGCGAAAACGACGGAACTGTGCGAATCAGCTTCCCTGAAGCGTATACAAGCACTCGCCGCATTTGGGTCTGGACTGACCTGTGCGGTACACCCGAACAAGTCGGTTCAATCGCCTTCAACACAGAGGATAACTATAACGCAGGGTTAATCGGGCGGCTTAATCCGCGAATTGAAGCATCTAACCCTGTTGCAGCAGGCGGTTTCGTGGAAATCACGCTCCCTAAAGGGCTGCTCTTCAGCGATACGGCAGTTGCGTCAAGGCTGTATATCACCATTACGACAGACACTCAAGACAGAGCCGACCCTGCGAACAATCGCGGCGGGGGTTCAAACGGAGAGTTTGCGCGGCTCGGTGAAATCCTGTTGTTCGCTGAAATCGGAGGCGGTAACGGTAACGGTAACGGAAACAATACTCCGACTGCCACTGTTACGAAAACAAACACAGTAGTTGTTTGTACCTGCTGCAAC
>WQXP01000104.1 GCA_009784765.1 Oscillospiraceae bacterium
CAGGATTTGTTTCCGCGAATTAGCCTATAAAGGGCAAATCCCGGGCGTTAAGAAAGCATCTTGGTAAAGCAAAACAAGAGCTGCAGGAGCGGCTCTGCCGACCCGAAGCTTGACGGCAAGCAAAACAAGAGCTGCAGGGGCGGCTCTGCCGACCCGAAGCTTGACGGCAAGCAAAACAAGAGCTGCAGCCACGGCTCTGCCGGGGCGAAGCTTGACGGCAAGTAAAACAAGAGCTGCAGCCACGGCTCTGCCGGGGCGAAGCTTGACGGCAAGCAAGACACGTGCTGCCACTACCCTATCTATGTTGGAGGAATTATAATGCAAGTTACCGATACTATTGCGGATATGCTGACGAGAATACGTAACGCCAACTCGGCGCGGCATCCTACCGTTGATATTCCACGTTCGAATGAGAAAAAGCAGATTGCTCAAATCTTACAGGACGAGGGCTATATAAAGAACTTCAGAATGGTTGAAGACAGCAAACAAGGCGTAATCAGGATTACTCTCAAGTATGTCGATGGCAGAAAGCAGGTAATCACCGGTTTGCGCAGGGTTTCTAAGCCGGGGCTTCGGATTTATTCGGGGTCTAAGGAAATGCCGAAAGTCATGAAAGGGCTTGGAATCGCGATTGTGTCCACCTCTAAGGGCATTATGACCGACCGACGCGCCCGAGCCGAAAATGTCGGCGGTGAGGTTTTGGCTTTCATTTGGTAGCGATTTTCTTGTAGGGAACGCATTCATGCGTTCCGACAGCAAGTTGATTTTAAGGAGAACTGATATGTCGCGTATAGGAAAAATGCCTATTCCCGTTCCTGCGGGGGTAGATGTAAAAATAGACGGTTGCCACGTTACTGTGAAAGGCCCTAAAGGCACTCTCGCGCGTGAATTTAAGCCGTCAATCAATATTGTGCTTGACAGCGGTGTACTCGCAGTCAGCCCCAAGAGCGACTCTAAGACGGACCGCGCTTTGCACGGACTGTCGCGGACTTTGCTCAGCAATATGGTTACAGGTGTTACCACCGGGTTCAAAAAAGAACTCGAAATTCAAGGTGTCGGTTATCGTTGCCAGAAAAAAGGCAAGGACTTAGATTTGACTCTCGGCTTCTCTCACCCTGTTATTATCACAGACACCGACGATGTTGTTACCGATGCACCAACGCCTAACAGAATTGTTGTAAGCGGGATTGATAACCAAAAAGTCGGGCAGATTGCTGCTGAAATTCGCAGTATTCGCCCCGCTGAGCCCTATAAAGGCAAAGGCGTTCGCTATTTAGGCGAAGTTGTCAAACGTAAAGAGGGCAAGGCTGCAAAAGGCAAGAAGTGAGTTAAGTAGGGAACGCATTCATTCGTTCCGTCAATAGGGAGTACTGATTTATGATTAAGCAAATTAACAAAAACGCGGGGAGACTCCGCAGACATAAACGGGTCAGAGGCAAAATCAGCGGAACTGCCGCTCGCCCGCGCCTGAACGTCTTCCGTTCGGCGAACCACATCTACGCACAGCTCATCGACGATGACGCAGGTGCTACGATTTGCAGCGCGTCTACTGTCGGCAAAAGCTTCGCCGAGTATGGCGGAAATGTCGATGCGGCGAAAAAAATCGGGCTTGCGATTGCTCAGGCGGGGAAAGACAAAGGGATTAGCGAAGTCGTTTTCGACCGCTCCGGGTATGTTTATCACGGCAGAATCGCGGCATTAGCAGACGGCGCACGCGAAGGCGGATTACAGTTTTAGCAAAACAAGAGCGACGGGTTGCGGCTCTGCCGCAAGCAAGTCGCTTGACGATAGTCAAGCAAAACAAGAGCGACGGGTTGCGGCTCTGCCGCAAGCGTGGCAATAGGAGAATTATTATGGCTTTATTAAATGCAGCAGATTTCACCCTCACCGAAAAGGTGGTTAATATCAAGCGCGTTTCTAAGACCGTTAAAGGCGGTCGGATTATGAAAATCTCCGCCCTCGTCGTTGTTGGCGACGGTAACGGTGTTGTCGGGTTCGGTATGGGCAAGTCTAACGAAGTTCCTGATGCTATTCGCAAGGGAATCGAAGACGCGAAAAAGAACCTCACTCGGGTTACGCTCAAAGACGGCACTATTCCTCATGAGCTTGTCGGCAAATATGGCGCGGCGGCTGTTCTTCTGAAACCCGCTCCCGAAGGTACCGGCGTTATCGCGGGTGGCTCTGTTCGTGCGGTTGTTGAAGTCGCCGGAATCCGCAACATTCGGACTAAATCTCTGCGTTCTAACAACCCCTGCAACGTCGTTCGCGCGACTATGCAAGGCCTTTTAGCTATGAGGAACGCCGACCAAGTCGCGGCTCTTCGCGGCAAGACTGCTAAGCAAATTTTAACGGCGAAAGCACAGTAAATCAATTGATTATTATCGAAAGGAAATCAAAACAATGAACTATGAAACAGAAAGTTGCTCTACTAATTTAAGTGAGCCGAGTTTGGTTTATAACAGCGTTCTCAGGGAAGACGGACAAAGTTTTGCTGATGCAATGTGTGCTGGTTCTATTGTGGAAGCTCTTGACGATGAAACCGGAGCAATGATTTTGAATGCTATTAAAAAAGCAGGTGATAGATAATGTCGATAAGAGCGGATAAAATTAAATCGACCAATCCTGATGAATATCCTTTGTTTGATAAAATGAACATGAGCGATGTTGATGGCAAGAAAATTGATTTACTATTGCCATTGGAGACTTTTTCGACGGCGTTGGGAGTCAATTGGGCGGACGTTAAATATAGTGATAAGAGAATTACTGAAATAGTTACTCTGATTCAAAAGCGTCGTGTTTATTTTCGCATTTTCCATGATGTCGATATGGGTGAATTAAACGAAGCCTGTTTGTTTTGTTTTTGGATTTTGAAATTGTATCCTTTTTACAATTCGAAAGACCCTAATCATGATGTGAACTTGGTGTTTGCTCTTGCTTTGTTTACACGTGCTGTTAACTATGTGGCAAAGGCAAGGAAACGGACACCACCAAATTTCACGCAAAGAACAATTGACCATTTAGTCCATGCGTTTACCTACCGCGATTTAAGCAAAGAAGCAATTATGGCTATCGCCGAATGCTTAATTGGTTAATCGGCGTTTTGACAGGAGGAAAGAAAATGAAAAAAATTAAACTTGTGAAGTCCTTAATCGGACGCAAAGACTCACATATTGCGACTGCTATTTCGCTCGGATTGAAAAAAATCGGCGATACCACTGAGCAGCCGGATAACGCGGCTACTAACGGCAAAATCAAGGAAATTTCTTATTTGATTGAAGTTTCGTAAATTGCGATTTCGTAAGGAGTAGGGAAATGAAATTACACGAATTATCACCCGCTAACGGGTCTAACAGAGAAACTAAGCGCATCGGCCGCGGACATGGCTCCGGTTGGGGCAAGACTGCGGGCAAAGGACACAAAGGTCAATGGGCGCGTTCGGGCGGCGGTGTTCGCCCGGGATTTGAGGGAGGGCAAACTTCTCTCGCACGTCGTATGCCTAAACGCGGGTTCAACAACAAAGTCTTCGCGACTGAGTATGCGATTGTGAATTTGCGCGACCTCGAAAAACGCTTCGATACCGGCGCAGTCATTGATGAGGCGGCGATTGTTGAGTCGGGCCTTATTAAGAAGGAATTAGACGGCGTTAAAATTCTCGGAATGGGCAAGCTCACCAAAAAGCTCACCATTACTGTTACTGCTTTCTCGGAGTCTGCTAAGGCGAAAATCGAAGCTGCAGGCGGAAGCGTTTCTGCGCTTCCTGAAAAGCCCAAGTTTGTTCCTAACAACGAAGGCGCGAAAAAACGTGCGGCTGAGAAAATCGAACGCGCTAAAAACGCTAAGTCGGGCAGAATTAACTGATTGGCGTAGCTACGAAAGGAAGATATAGATGGCTGTATTCTTAAATGCGTGGAAAATCGGCGATTTGCGTAAGAAAATGCTCTTCACGCTCTTCATTGTTCTGATTTTCCGATTAGGTTCACATATATTGGTTCCCTTTATTGCCCCCGACGCAATGGCGGGCTTATTAGGGGGCGACGGCACGTTGATGGAATATTTCAACGCTATTACCGGTGGTGCCCTCGGTCGCGGAACTCTCTTCGCGATGAGTATTACACCTTATATCAACGCCTCGATTATTATGCAGCTCCTCACGGTTGCTATTCCTGCACTCGAACGTATGCAAAAAGAGGGGGAAGAGGGGCAGAAGAAAATCAACAAGATTATCAAGCTTTTGGCTCTCGCAATCGGGATTTTCCAAGCGACTGCGTTCTACTTCGTTCTCGCACGCATGACTCTTCCCGAAACAGGCTTGCCTGCGTTGACTCATGAAGCGGGAGGCGGGATTTATGCCCTCCTCGAAATGATTGTTATTATCGGGTGCTTCACCGCAGGGGCGTCTCTCATTATCTGGCTCGGTGAACAAATCACCGACCGCGGGATTGGTAACGGCATTTCTATGATACTCTTCGCCGGGATTATCTCCAGCATTCCCGGGGAAATATTCGGGCCGGACATTCTTAAAGGCGAATTCGGCGGCTTAATCGGGCAGATGACTGTCGGTGAAGCCGGGTGGCAGGGTGTCATTTTTGTTCCCCTTATTCTTGCGATTTATATTGCTATGATTGGCTTCGTTGTTCATATGACTAACGCTGAACGCAGAATCCCTGTGCAATATGCTAAGCGTCAAGTCGGGAGGAAAATGTATGGCGGACAAAGCTCGCACATTCCCATTAAAGTTGCTATGTCCGGGGTTATGCCAATTATCTTCGCAATGAGCATTATGTCGCTTCCGACAACACTTCTGCACTTTTTCGGAATCAGCCCTCAGACGCTTTCAACTAAGCAAGAACTGACGCAGATGGACGAAATTTGGATTAAGTTTTTCGAAATTTTCAACGGCGGAACTTGGCTCTATGCGGCGATTTACTTCCTCTTGATTATCGGGTTTAACTACTTCTATGTTGCGGTTCAGTATAACCCCATCGAAATTGCCAATAACCTCAAGAAGAATAACGGCGCGATTCCCGGGTATCGCCCCGGCAAGCCTACCAGCGATTTTATCCACAACTC
>WQXP01000105.1 GCA_009784765.1 Oscillospiraceae bacterium
AATTGCGCCGCCTTCATCTACAATCAGAAATGGTGAAACTCCGCGCTTTTTCAGCAGCGCAGACATAGTAATCGCGGCAGTGCTTGATGTTTCCTCATCACCGCCGAAACACATATATATATCGAAGTCCGGGGTGTAGTTCTGCTCAAGGAGCGTTTCAACGCTCTCCATAATCGCGCAGAGTGTACACTTGGTATCTAACGCCCCCCGCCCGACTATTTCGTCATCGCTGAAGTCTCCCGAAAACGGATGCGCTTTCCACGTTTCGTCTTTCGCCGCAGGAACTACGTCAAAATGCGACATAAGCACAATACACCTGCTCGAATCCTTGCCCTTATAGCGATAGATTAGCCCCCCGGGATTAGTCGCGCTGTTGCCCACCCGCTCAAACTCGCAGTTGCAATGGATATTCGGGTAAAGAGCCTCGAGAGCTTTTATAAACCTCTCACACTCTTGAATGTTGCCGTCTACCGTTTCGTAAATCAGCAGTTCGCTGAAGCGAGTAACGGCGTATTCTAAGTTAAACTCTATCATTTTTGATACTTTCCGCTATCTTAATAATCTTTTCGCTGAATAACTTAGTTGTCTCCCAATTTATGTCATTGTCATATAACTTCTGCATGAGCAGCCCGTCAGAGTCCGGGTACCAGCGCGGCATTACTCCGCCGTAGATGAACCCCCGCCCTTTCAGAGCCGCCACTGCCGCCGCGTTATGAGGGCAAGCAAGGGGAACATTCACACACAGCGAACGGAGTTTGCCCGACTGTTCGTACTTGCTTTCCAACTGCGCGACTGCTTGCGGCGCATCCGCCCCGACTTCCATGAACGTCGCCAGAACATACCCCGATGTCTCTAATTCCCCGTCTGCGAAAATGAAGACAGTCGGGTTATTCGGAGCAATGTCCGATGCCTTGCGAAACTGCCGCTTAGTCAAAGGCGGCAAATCAGAGAAGGCGAACTGCACCTGCTCTTCATACTGCGCAGGAAGATAACACCACAGCTTCGTTTCGCCCCGTTCGATGCAAGAGCAGACGCAGCTTATGCGTTCAGCCGTGTTCTGAGTAGCCTCACCATGCCCTTCCCCGTGAGAATGGGCGATGTTCAGCTTGAGGGCGGTGTCCGCGAATCCCCCGGCAATGCAAGAGCGTTGCGAGTATTTATGGCTTGTAACGCTCTCAGAATAAATCACACCGATTTTGAGTTCTTGGTTAGAAATGCACGAAATCAAGAGCTTCGCCACATCTGTTCCGCGGTATTGCGGCGCAACCATGAGCTGACCTAACTCAAAAGCAGAAGAATTAGGCGAAAGCTTAATCAGCGAAATCATACCCGCCGCTTTGCCTTCGGCATTCAACGCGATATAGGGGTACACTTCACCTTTTTCGATTTTGCACCAGAATTTATCAGGCTCATACAAATAACGTGAGGCGTAACCCGTTCCATAAACCGCTTCCACAAGAGCAGGAACTTTTTCGGTAAGTTTGCGCGTAATCGGCGAAATAAGACAGCGCGATTTAATCAGCTCAAGCCCGGTGTCTTCCCCTAACAAGTCGCCCGCCTGCGGTGACTCTTTCTCTGATTTAGTCAAAGTGCTCGTCTGCTTTTCACCCATATATATTACAATTTTCTTGATTGTGATAAACTTGCGAAAATCACGTTCGGGGATTTTGCAAGCAAAAGCCTCCTCAAATTCGCACACCATGTCGATGAAATTCATTGATTCCATGCGCAGGTCGTGAAGCAGGTTAGTACTCTCGTTGATTTGCTCTGCCGATGTGCCGCTGTATTTGCTCACCAACGCTATGATTTTGTCTGTCATTCCCTTGTGTTCTCCTTGTTGCGTTTCACCTTGCGTGACGTGGTTTTCTCAAAAGGACGCTCACGAAACTTGATTTTCGCGATTTGTTTATACACGGGCAGTTTCTCGTTGATTTCGTCTACTGCGTCGCGAATACCCTCAAGCACTTGCTCACGAGTCAAGGGAGCGTCTTCCTCCGTTTCGGGGCGTTCGAATTTCGGGACTATAACTGCCGTTACAACCTCACGACCGGTTTCCTGCACATCGTCGCCGCCGTAAATCAGCGCATCTTCGATTAGCTCGCCTTTGATGTTGTACAGATACTGCTCGATTTCTTCGGGGTAGACATTCTCGCCGCCGCTGGCGATAATCAGGTTTTTCTTCCGCCCGTTAATGAACACAAACCCGTTCTCGTCGATATAGCCCAAATCACCGCTTTTGAACCAGCCGTCTTCTGTGATGACTGCTTCTGTCGCTTCGGGGTTTTTGTAATAGCCGAGCATGACATTCTCGCCTTTAATCCAAATCTCGCCGTCAGGGGCGATTTTAACTTCGCAACCGGGGATTACCTCACCCACACTCGCTATATTGCTGTCGTTAATGCGGTCAAACTTAGTCGCCGTTACAACAGGAGAGGTTTCCGTCAGCCCGTATCCTTGAAGCAGGCTGATTCCGTAATCCCGAAACTTTGTAATAAGCTCGACATTCAGCGGTGCCCCGCCGGAGAAAATCGCCGAAAGCCGCCCTCCGAATACAAGCTCTTGCACCTCAAATGGAGTGAGAGCCCGCTCAATGGCAGTTTCAATCGCCGTGAGTTTGCTGTACATCGCATTCACTATCGCAGGAACAAGGAACATAACAGTCGGCTTGAAAAGCTGCAGATTCTCGGGGATATACTTCAGGCTGTCGTTGATACAAACAGTACACCCGAAAGCCAGCGATGCCATAATCCCGAGAGTGCATTCAAAGGCGTGGTGATATGGCAAAATCGAGAGCATAACCTCATGTTCGCCGTATTTCTCAAAAGTCGTCGCGTTGTGAATATTGTTTGTGATGTTCCTGTGAGAAAGCATTACACCCTTGCTGAACCCCGTAGTCCCCGATGTGAAAATCATGCTCGCTAAGCGGTCGTTATCAATCCCGAGCCCTGTGAAACACGCATTCCCCCCCGCAGCTTGCTCTGCGCCTTTCGCGAGTGCGTCTGCATATTCGGGGTTGTCAAAACAGATTTTGGTTTTTACGCCGGAGTTCGCCATAATATCCTCATACACGTCTGAGTAAAACACCGCCTCTGCGTCGCCTTGTTCTAACAAGTGATGAATAGATTCTTCAGGCAAGTCGCGGTCGATTGGAATGACTACACCCGCGCAGATTGCGGCAAGGTAGGCGACAATCCACTCATAGCGGTTCTCGCTGATTACTGCTATGTGTTTCCCGCCGAGCCCCTGTGTCATCAGGAACGTCCCGAGTGCGTTGACTTGCCCGACAAAGTCTTCATAACTGATGTCCTTAAAGCTGTCCTCTCCTGTTTTGATTGAGAACGCAGCGCGCTGCCCATATTTGCCCCCGATTAGCTCAAGCATTTCTTTAAGGTTCTTGATTTGCATTTACTATACCTACTTTCTTTTAATTTACTCATGCTTTCAGGTTCCCCTGCACACTGCCTCGTTAGTCTCCGGGAGAATGTAGCCCCCTCTGCAAGTAACGAAAGCTGCTGTGCAGATACATCTGTCTTGCCCTGTTTGCACGCCGGTACGAAATCTGTCAATCATATACCCACGCAGAGTAAACACCAATTCCGAAAAATCACCGTTAAACTTTTGCGTGAAAAACAGCGTCCCCTCGGGAATCGAAGCGTTTTCGCTGTTGAAAACGTGTGCAATTAACGCCATTCCCCCAAATCGCATATCTCCGTTGATACCGCTGTTAAGCATACCCGCCCCGCTACCGCTGTTAAGCATACCCGCCCCGCTACCGCGCGGCAATGCAGACGAACGCATCGGGTCATCTGTATTAACCAAATCAACATCGTCGATGGTGTAGAAGAAAGATACTGTACTCAAAATCTCCCGCAGAGTGTAAACCATCAGCAACCCCTGCTCTTCATCGAGCATTACCCGCCAGTCGGTATACTCCGCGAGTAGCCGCGGCTCATACAGAGGCGGCGGGGCTTCTGTAGGGGCGAACGTCCCACTCACCCGTTCTGTTGTAATCACAGGCGGCGGCGCTTCTGTCGGGGCGAGCGTCCCGCTCACCCGTTCTGTTGTAATCACAGAGCGGCGAGTCGTCGCGGGTGTTTGCGACGTTTCAGGTTCTTCCGAAACGTCTGCATTACTGCCGCCTTCGGTGCAAGCGGCAAGGGCAAACAGCAGAGCGGGCGTTAGAAGGATTGAGAGCAGTTGTTTTTTCATAATTATGTTCCCCCATTTTCAAAAAAGTATGTACCATATCTTTACAGTATAACACTGTTTTAAGAATTTGTCAAGCAAAATTTTGCAAAATAATTATACGGAAAGCCTTGAAAAACTTCGAAAAATGTGGTATAATGAACATATCATGACAAAGACAGATTTACATGAGGGGCCCGCCGTGCTGAACTCAGCGGATTATATGCTCCTCAAGAAGCATTTTGACACGGCGACCATTGCGTCCCGCGACCATATCGAACACATCATCGGGCTTGCTGAGCTTCTCAAGAACTCAGCAAAAGAGTCCGGGCTTTTTCGCGACATAACCGAGGAACTTATGCTGAGGCTCTACAAGCTCCTGTCTCAGAATATGAACATGAGCTTTCTTTGCTCAGAAGACAAGCTCCCGGAGAATCTTGACGCAGTGCAGCAAGCGCGGGACAGTGCTGAGGTGATTAACCTGCGGAAAGTTCTCACCGATATTGTTGACGGGTGTTCTGAAATCCTTGCGGTTCAAGGGGGGCGGCATAAAATCAAGCTAAAGATTGACACAGACGGTATGGGGGGCGAAATCAGTGCTTATGCCCAAATCCCCAAAGACTTGTTTACCATCGCTGTGATGAATCTCTTGCAGAATGCTTTCCTTTACTCACCGCCGAACAGTTGGGTAGAAGTTACGCTGACGCGCTTGAAGGGCAACGTCCGCGTGAGTGTCAACAACCCATTCGGGAAAGACGATGAGAGGATACGCGCCTATTCCGTCGGTGAAAACTCTGCTAATACAGAGCTTGCGCGGCTCGGGCATTATCTGTGTGCGAAAATCGCCGCTTGTTACGGCGG
>WQXP01000106.1 GCA_009784765.1 Oscillospiraceae bacterium
CGCTTCTGCGGCGGAATCGCTCTTCTTTTGCGCTGTCAAGCTATCCGCCTATGAAGCGGCAGAGCCGCTTCTGCGGCGGAATCGCTCTTCTTTTACTTATTCTTTGCAATGAACGCAAAAAAATACCGACTTCATAAGAAGTCGGTATTTGTAAATCTTGGTTTTGGTTTGGCTTCTGTCAAGCTATCCCTCTTCGTCGCGGCAGAGCCACGACTGCGCGGGAATCGCTCTTCTTTTACTTAAACTTTGCGTTTGCGAGAAACAATCGCGCCGCCTGCTGCGAGAACAGCAATTCCGCCGACAATCGCGATTCCGCCCACTGAAGTTTGGCTTGCAGGTCTGCGAGTTGTGCCTGAGCCCGAGCCTGTGCCGCCGGCTGTTGTAGCTGTTCCGCTGCCTGAGCCGCTGTTAAGGCTTTCTTCCGTTGTGCCGTCCGCGAGAACAACGCCGTTCGGACCAAGGATTTCAATTCTTGCGCGAGCCGCTGTGTCTTTAATCCACAGGGCGATGCTTACTTCCAAGAATCCGTTTTCTTGAGGGTCATGAGAGAAGTTACGAGTTACTGTCAGTGACGCGGGATTGTCTTTTCTGAGGGTGAAATCCCGAGTATTAAAGTCAGATGCGGTGGTGTTGAAAGCAACGCCTACACGTGCAACTTCGTCGCCCGCTTTGATGTTGTTCGCAGTTTCGTCTGCTTCTGCTACGTGCCATTTCACGTTAGAGAAAGTAACGCGAATCCCTGTAATCAACCATGGGTCAATCCCTTTGATTCCTGTTTTTGCTGTGTTCACGCTTTGCCCTGCTACGTGAGTTTGAACGCCCCAACGCCCCGCTTCGAGTTCGGGCCTTGTAGGGTTAGTTGTTCCGCCGTTTTCGGGGCAGTTGCCGACGATGTCAACGGTGAGAATCGGGCTTGCTGATGAAGTAATCGCAAGAGCTGATACCATTACAGCCGCAACCAAAATCGCTAAAAGTTTGCGTAATTTCATGTGAAAATACCTCCAATAATGATGTGATGTGTAAGCAAAGAGTGTGAAAAACGAGCAGCAGACTAATCTACTGCTCGTATTTTCAATTCAAGCTTCGCTTATTTTCTTTTTCTCGAAACTACAACAGCTGCTGCTGCTGCAACGAGTGCAGGAATGATTCCGATTGCTACGCCGGTAGTCGGGTTAGTTGTGCCTGTTCCGGTTCCGGTTCCTGTGCCTGTGCCTGTTCCTGTAGGAGCAGCTGTTCCTGTTCCTGTAGCTGTTTCACTTCCTACGCCGCCGCCAGCTGTAGTAGTAGCAGGAGCAGTAGTTGTAGCAACAGTAGTAGTAGGTTCAGGAGTAGTAGCAACAGGAGTAGTAGTTGTTTCTGCACCACCGGCTACGCGGAAAGCGATTGCCCATGCGGGTTCAGTAGGTTGGCCGTCAACAGCAACTGCGCCTGTGAGAACTACGCCTGCAGCGAGTTCTGCTACTGCGATTTTAGAGTTAGCAGGGATTTCTTGACGGAATTCGCCCGCGCCGTAAAGTGATTCGCCGAAGTTCGGAGAACCAACAGTGTCGTTGAACATTGATTGAGGTTGTCTGGGAGCAGAGCCGCCGCCAACGTAAGACCAGTCTTCTTGCCAGTCAGCTGCCATGCCTGTGCCGAGGATTTTAACAGGGAAACCTGCGCTGCCTGCAGGAAGAGGAGTCGCGCCTGTGAAGAGAGTCATTGTTTGAGCTACGGGGTCATACTCAACGTAAACTGTTTGAGCTGCAGGAGCAGATGCCGCGGTAGGTACCACGAGCAGAGTTGCGACCATAGCGATTACCGCTAAAGCTGCGATGGTTTTGAGCATTTTTTTCATTGTTTTACCTCCAAAATTTGTCCGTGGGGGTGTCATGAGCCGTTTTCCCTCATCGGATGTGATTTTAATGTTGCCCTCTGAATAAGAGCACTTGTAACAGTATACACCATAATCGCTGAAAAATCAATAGACAAATTAACCATTCTTTAGAGAAAAATTTCAAGTTTCTTTGTGCATTTTTCACGTAAAACTTTTCCGATTGTTCTCCATCATAGATTGGTAGACTCCAGTCGACCGACTTAAAGCGCGAAAATTGGCATTTTTCCGTTTACGAAAAGGTAGTCATAACCTATTTCAATAAAGTTTCATATTTCCGTAAATCTTTTCAAAATTCTTTTTTGAAACTTTTCCGAAACTTTTCAAAACTTTTTGAGTTGTTGTCTTTCTTTTCTCTTGACAAACATAGTATATGATGATACTATATATATATGCGTATTATTTTTAGTTATTTCAGCATTTTGTTGATTTTCGTGATTTTTGCCCTTTTTCTTGACGCACCGAGCGGGCTTTTCGTCATTTTCATTCTTGCGGCGGCATTGATTTTGTCGTCTGCTTTGCATTTTTGCGCAGTCATTTCTTTTTCCTGCACTCTTGAGGCGGACAAAACCCTCATCGAAAAAGGCGAAGAACTGCGCCTTGTTCTGCGGGTGAAGTCGCGCTTCCCGCGGCTTGCCTTCCTCTGCGTGCTTATGCCCACTGCTTTTCGAATAAAGCTCGCCCTGTCGGACAGATTCGCCCTCGTTGGCGAAAATGCGGACACCTGCACCCTCACCCTTTCCCGCCGCGAACAGGAAATCACACTGCGCCTCAAAGCCGCCTACTGGGGAGAGGCGAATATCGACATTGACGAAATCCGCGCTTATGACTTGCTGGGCGTGTTCTCGGCATTCGGGAAACACGGCGCAAAGCTGAAACTCCCCGAAAACGTCATTCGGGTTCGCATTTACCCTGCAATCCCCGCGCTTTCGCCCTCTGCGGAGTTTGTTCGCGCCCTTGAAGACGCCTCAGCCTTCGATGATAATGAGCAACCACGCGAAGTTCTGTTCGCCACGACGGGTTTCCCGGGGTACGAACACCGCGACTATGTTCCGGGGGATTCCCTCAAGAGCGTCAACTGGAAGCTTTCGGCTAAGCGCGACAAGCTCATGGTTCGTAAACCGGAGGCGTATGCGGGGGGGCGGCAAATCTTGCTTCTTGACGCGCTGAAAGCCGATGGCGGCAGCATTGCTGAAGAACAGCTCGCCCTTGAGGCTATGCTCGCACTCGCCGCTGTGCTGATTAAGCGGGAAATCCCCTGCACTGTGGTTCTGTGCCGCGACGCGAACGAGGGCGGGTGGTGTTTCACGGAGCTGCTCACTCCTGACGCGCTTGAGCAACTGCGGCTTTCTCTGTGCAGCTACAGTTTCTCGAACTCGCCGCCTTTCGGGAGATTGCCCGACTTAGCGGACGTAAGTGAAGCCAGCGGAGCAGTTATCTTTACGGCACGCCCTGACGAGGCTCTGAGCGGGGTTCTTGAGCAAATCAAGCAAAAAGACATAGCGACGGAAGTCGTCGCGCCGATTGCGGGTTTCGTGAACACGTGGCAAGTCTCCCAAATCACAGGAGAAGTAGTTTTTCGACGAAATCTTTAGGAGGAATGTATGACAGAACTGAGAAAGTCTGTATTAAAATCCATAGCCACACCTGCTTTGCTGAGTTTCGTGGTGCTTATTTCCATGCTCGGGGTTTATTACGCCGTTAATGTCTTTTCCGTCGCAGGAGTATTCGTCGCGAACCTTGCTCTGCACTGCTTATATGAGAAACTGCGCCTCCGTAACAGCAACCGAGTTTCGACAGTGGCAGTAATCGTGCTGTTTAACACAGCAGGGGCAATCGCGATTGCTTTAATCATCTCGGCGGGGCGGGACAACATGGGTAATATTGTTGACTGGTTTTTCAAAGGCGGCGATTATGAGCTGCACATTCCGCAGTTCACTGCCGCGCTGATGTGTTTCTTCACGCCTTTTATTTCGGCGACTGTGTTTTACTTCACCCAAGTCCGCTACAAAATCGTTCCGCTGATGTTATCATGCCTGATTACCTTTGCTATATACGCGAAATCTCTCACGCCTGTTCCTTTTATATACCCTGCGTTGATTATCGCGGCGTTTTTGTTAATCGCTGTCGAACGCCGCTGGGCAAATTCGGCGAAAGGCTTAGGCTATCGCAAATTCGCGATTACGGGCATCTGCTTCGTGGCGGCTGCGGCGTACATTGCCGCGCTGTTCCCCCAAGCGGCGACTACGCCTTTCCGCGAGCAGTTCGACAGCTTTATCTCACAAGGGCGATTCGACGACCCTCTCGGGCTTGCGAATGTCATCGACTCGACACGCTCCGGGCGGAACAACCCCGCCGCCAACCTCAACCAAGTGCTGTTCACGGTTTCGATTACAAACAACGTCTCCGGTTATCTTCCTAATGTTATGCGCCGCCAAGTCTTTGACACTTACACGGGGGAGTATTGGGAACTCAGCGATGAAGCCCCCGCCAATCTGTCAATGCCTGTCGCTGACTATAGCAATGAGTGGTTTTCGGCAGAGTACGTCGCATTCATATACATTGTAACGCCTTTTTCGGGGAACATAATCCCGACCATGCCCTGGACTTACGCGGTTCGTGACAGAGCCGCCGTTATGACAAACGGCTACGGGCAGTTCAGCGTGCCGCGACCTCACCGACGTTATGACGCATACACGGTGTTTTTTCGCGAACAAGCCCCCGACTATTTGCAAAACCACCTTCTCGCGGACGAGTACCCGGGCTATATCGCCCATCTGCGTGAAGAAATGTCTGTGCTTATGCTTGCCTTGCCCGACTATCACGGACGACGGCAAGTTCGTGAACTTGCCCTCTCCTTGACTCGCGGGCTTAACAGCGATTTCGAGAAAGCCACAGCACTCGAGCAGTATTTCTACGACCCTGAGCAAGGCTTCCTCTATGACGACAGCTTTGTTCCCGCATCTACCTGCGCGTACACGTTCCTCTTCGAAACACGCCGCGGGACTTGTTCCGATTTCGCAAGCGCAATGACAGTC
>WQXP01000107.1 GCA_009784765.1 Oscillospiraceae bacterium
AATGACATAAAAGGCGTCGAGTTCGCCGCAGACGTTTCGGACTACGGGGCTTGTGAAGCTCTTGTAAAAGCTGTCAAAGACAAGTTCGGGCGGATTGACGTCCTTGTGAATAACGCGGGGATTACTCGCGACGGGCTGCTTGCGCGAATGTCAGAAGAACAGTATGACTCTGTTATTCGCGTAAATCAAAAGAGCGTGTTTAATCTGACAAAGCTCGTGGGTTCGCTCATGGTGAAACAGCGCAGCGGTCGGATTATTAACCTGTCGAGTGTTGCAGGGGTTCACGGAAACGCGGGGCAGTTCAACTACAGTGCATCAAAAGCGGCGGTTATAGGAATGACGCTGTCCAGTGCGAAAGAGTTTGCTTCTCGGGGGATTACAGTCAACGCGATTGCGCCGGGGTTTGTTCAAACGCCTATGACAGACGAGTTGACAGATGAGCAAAAGGCGGCGATTTTATCACGAATCGGCATGAAACGCTACGGGCAACCGGGGGAAATCGCGGGATTAGTTTCATTCTTGGCGGGAGATGACGCGGCGTATATAACAGGACAAGTAATCGAAATCAGCGGAGGGTTATCATTATAATATGAACAGACGGGTAGTGATTACAGGGCTTGGAGTAATAAGCCCAATCGGGTGTGAAGTTGACACTTTCACCGCGAATTTGAAAGATGGAAAGCACGGGTTCACCGTGCAGGAATGGTATCCGGAACATACAGACACGGATATAGACTGCAGTGCCCTTCGTGTGACAGCGCGTGTGAAAGACTTCACGGAAGAACGAGTTATGCGCTATTTTGAGAAAAAAGAACTCGGTCGTGCAGATACAATCACACAATATGCGGTATATACCTCTATGGAGGCAATTAAAGACGCAGGCGGGATTGAAGTTTTCAGCGATTTTGAGCCTCATCGCTGCGGAATATACATCGCAAGCGGAATCGGCGGGATTGAAACAATGCACGAGCAGATTTTAGCCTACAATAATCGCGGTGCTAAGCGAGTAAGCGTGTTTACAATTCCTATGATGATAGGCAATATGGCGGCGGGAGTCGTCGCAATTAAAGCGAAGCATTTCAAAGGGAATAACTACTGCCCTGTATCCGCTTGTTCAAGTTCTGCTCATTCAATCGGTGAGGCTTTTCGTGCAATCAAACACGGCTATCTTGACGCGGCAATCGCAGGGGGAAGTGAGAGTTGCCACTTAGGTTTCTCTTACGGAGCATTCGGAAAAATGACCGCGCTGACTTTCAGCACAGACCCCGACCGTGCTTCAATTCCCTTCGATAAGGAGCGTTCGGGTTTCGTTCTCGGCGACGGTGCGGCATCACTCATTCTTGAAGAATATGAACACGCAAAAGCTCGCGGAGCGAAAATCTACGGCGAAATCGCGGGATACGGCGCGACTTGCGACGCATATCACGAAACTGCGCCAAATCCCGACGGCTCAGGCGGGGCTATGGCTATGCGCCTTGCTATGGACGAGGCGGGGCTTACTCCCGACGATATTGATTATGTAAACGCCCACGGAACTTCTACGCCGATTAACGACCCTGTGGAAACACTGGCGATTAAACTTGCACTGGGTGAGCGGGCAAGTGCTGTCGCAGTGAACTCGACTAAATCTATGACGGGGCATTTGCTCGGTGCGGCAGGGGCGGTTGAAGCAGTCGCGATTATGCGGCAGATGTGCGACGGGTTTATTCACCGAACTGCGGGTTACAAAATCCCCGACCCTGCTTGCGATTTAGATTACGTCATTGAGGGAACGCGGGCGGCGCAAATCAAGACAGCATTGTCGAACTCCCTTGGCTTCGGCGGACATAATGTGTCATTATTATTCAAGAAACTGTAGGGAACGGATTGAGCCGTTCCGCTAATACAAGAAAGTTTAGAGGAAAAATCATGGACATCATCAAAGTAACAAGCGAATTAGCAAGCGTACTCAAAGAGAACGACTTAGGCTCGCTTTTCGTCAAAAACGGAGAGCTTGAAATCAGCATAAGCGCGAAAACCCCCGACTATCACGGAGGAATTGTAACACCCGTACCTTTAGCAGCGGCTGCTCAAATCAGCGAACTTGGTGATGTTGCACCGTCTGCACGGGAATCGGGAATATTTGTTACCTCGCCCATGGTCGGGACATTCTACTGTGCCCCTGCGCCGGGTAAGGCGCCTTTCGTGAAAGTCGGCGACCGCGTCAGCAAAGGTCAAGTCGTCTGCATAGTTGAGGCAATGAAACTCATGAACGAGGTTCAGTGTGAGTTTGACGGAACAGTCGCAGAGATTTTGGTCAAAGACGGCGATTTGGTTCAGTTCGACGAAAAAATGATAAGGATAAACTAATAATTATGACACTTAACTTAGAACAAATCAAAGAAATAATCCCACACAGAGACCCGTTTCTGCTCATTGACGAAATCATCGAGTGTGAGCCGGGTAAACGGGTAGTTGCACTCAAGCAAATCAAAGAGGACGATTTTTGGTTCAAAGGGCATTTCCCCGGACAGCCTGTTGTCCCCGGTGTGCTTATGCTCGAAATGCTTGCTCAAGCGGGGGCTTGCGCAATGCTCATGTTGCCTGAAAACAAAGGGAAAATCGGGTTCTTCGGGGGAGTAGAGAGGGCGAAATTCCGCCGCGTGGTAGTCCCGGGGGATTTGCTTCGCTTAGAAGTAGACATCGTGAAAATGCGCGGCCCTGTCGGGTTCGGGAGCGGGTTGGCTTCCGTGGACGGGGTTAAGGCAGTCAGTGCGGAGATTAGCTTTGCGTTGAAGTAAAAGAGGGGAGAGTTTGCTATGTTGACACATGACGAAATAAAAAAAGCTGTAATTCGTGTAGCAGAGGCGTTTTCTTTGAAACAGGCGTCTTATTTCGGTTCGTATGCAAATGGCAAACAAACCGAAACCAGTGATTTAGATTTACTTGTAGAGTTTCATAAACCTGCCGTATCACTGTTTACATTAGCGGCAATTAAGTATGATTTAGAAGATATGCTGAAAATCCCCGTTGATGTAATTCATGCACCATTCCCCAATAATTCGCTTATAGAAATAGGAAAGACTGTGCAGGTTTATGGATAAACGAAACAAAACTATTTTAACTAAAATATTAAGCGAAACAGTTATAATAATAGACTTGATTGATGGTTGTAATTGCGAATCGTTTGTTAATGACGAAAGGACTAAAAGAGCCGTGTGCATGACGTTAATAAACATAGGCGAATTAGTTAAATTGCTGTCATTCGAATTCAGGCAAGCCAATCCCAATATACCATGGCGTTCAATTTCAGGATTGCGTGATGTTACTGCGCACGGCTATCAAACGCTGCGTATGGAAGATATTTGGGAAACAGTAACAACAGATATTCCGTTTTTGCAAAACCAGATTAAAATATTACTGGGAGATTCTTAACAATGTTTAATAAAATCTTAATCGCCAATCGCGGCGAAATCGCGGTGCGTATAATCCGCGCTTGCCGTGAGCTTGGAATCAAAACCGTCGCCGTGTATTCGACTGCGGATAAGACTGCACTCCACGCGCAAATCGCTGATGAGGCTGTTTGTATCGGAGGAGCGAAATCTCTTGAGTCGTACCTCAACACGAATGCGATTATATCGGCGTGTATCGGGACGGGCGCTCAGGCGATTCACCCGGGATACGGGTTCTTATCCGAAAATCATGACTTTGTGCGGCTCTGCAAAAAATGCGGAATTAAGTGGATTGGTCCTTCTCCTGAGGCTATGGAAGCTATGGGCGATAAAGCCAACGCTAAGCAGACTGTCACAAAAGCGGGAGTGCCTGTTGTTCCCGGGTCGGAGGGTGTGGTGAAAAGCTTCGATGAAGCACGGGAAATCGCCGCGCAAATCGGGTATCCTGTTATGGTGAAAGCATCTGCGGGGGGCGGAGGGCGCGGTATACGCTTTGTGGAGCGTGAAGAGGATTTAGAAGCGGCACTTGACTCTGCTAAACAAGACGCACTGTCGTTTTTCGGAAACGGCGATGTTTATGTAGAGAAGTTCATAGGTAATCCTAAGCATATCGAAATCCAGCTCTTGGCAGATGAACACGGCAATGTGATTCATCTCGGCGAACGGGATTGTTCTACTCAGCGGCGCAACCAAAAGCTGATTGAAGAGTCGCCCTCTCCTGTCATAGATGAGGAACTGCGGGGCAAAATCGGAATGGCGGCAGTTCGCGTGGCACAATCCTGCGGATATGCTAACGCAGGTACGATTGAATTTCTCCTCGGTGATGACGGCAACTTTTATTTCATGGAGATGAACGCTCGAATTCAAGTGGAACACCCTGTTACCGAAATGGTAACGGATATTGATTTAATCAAGGCGCAAATCCGCATAGCGGCGGGGGAGAAGCTCCCTTGGGCTCAAGAGGACATTAAAATGAGCGGGCACGTAATCGAATGCCGCGTAAACGCTGAAGACCCGGCGAATGGCTTCCGCCCTGCCCCGGGGAATATCAAGCATCTGCACTTTCCGGGCGGATTTGGGGTAAGGATTGACTCGGCGATGTATCAGGGGTATACAATTCCGCCCTATTATGACTCGATGATTGCAAAAGTAATCGTTCGCGGAAATGACCGCGCAGAGGCAATCCGCAAAATGCGCGTCGCCCTCGCGGAGTTTTTGTTAGACGGCGACGGCGTCTGCACGAACATTGATTTTCAGCTCAGCATTCTCGACGATGAGTGCTTCCTCAGCGGCAAATACGACATCGGGTTTTTGACACGACGAATGCAAAAGGAGGGCTGATTATGGGGTTACCGCAAAAGAAAGAAGAGGCGATTCAATCGAAACCGAGCCGCAAGTTTCAAAGTAAAAAATCCCACACTTATGGTGAGTTCATAGCGAAAACGCGGGAAAACGAACGCTGC
>WQXP01000108.1 GCA_009784765.1 Oscillospiraceae bacterium
ACTAAGAACGCGAAACAAGTCTTAGTAGTCGAAATGTCGATGGGGCAAATGATAGCAGATGTAAAAGTCGCACTCGAATACAACAAACCTGTAGAGTTCTACGGGCGACAAGGCGGGTTCGTACCCGGCCCACAAGAAATTTTAGCGAAAATAAAAGAGTTAGGGGGTGCGAAGTAATGCCTAAGTTTTCAAGAACAAAAACACTTGTAGACAGACCGACGCACTTCTGCCCCGGTTGTCTTCACGGAATTACTCACAGACTTATAGCAGAAGTCATCGACGAAATGAACGCAGGCGGAAACACAATCGGGGTTTTCCCCGTCGGCTGCGCGGTTTTCGGATACTGGTACCTTGACATTGACGCGGTGAGTGCTTCTCACGGACGCGCCCCCGCAGTTGCCACGGGAGTCAAGCGGGCAAGACCCGACAGATTAGTGTTCAGCTATCAAGGCGACGGCGATATGCTCGCGATTGGTACAGCAGAAGCAATCCACGCGGCAACCCGCGGGGAGAACTTCACGGCGATTTTCGTGAACAACGCGATTTACGGAATGACAGGCGGTCAAATGGCTCCGACGACTATGCCGGGGCAAAAAACCCAGACTACGCCTTTCGGAAGAGATACGGCAGAAGCAGGATTTCCCCTCAAAGCGGTAGAAATGTTCTCGAAAATCGACGGAGTTGCTCTTGCGCAGCGTGTTTCTGTTCATGACGCGAAACACGTCCGCGAAGCAAAAGCGGCGATTAAGAATGCCTTCGAGATTCAAATGCGCGGCGAAGGCTTCAGCATAATCGAAGTTCTGTCAAACTGCCCGACTAACTGGGGAATGACAGCGATGGATTCAATCAAGTGGCTTGAGGAAAATATGCTGCCTTACTACCCCACAGGCGTTTTCAAAGAAGGGAGCGTGCGATAATATGGCTAACATGAAAGAATCTATGAAACTGAAAGAATTTTTAATCGCCGGTTTCGGCGGGCAAGGGATTTTGTTCACAGGGAAGCTGCTCGCGAACATCGGAATGCTCGACGGGCTTGAGGTAACGTGGATGCCCTCATACGGGCCTGCTATGCGCGGCGGAGTCTGCAACTGTGCGGTGTGTATCAGCGGGAGCTTAATTGGTTCGCCGGTAGTTCATCACCCCGACGTTCTGATTTGCATGAACGGCCCGAGTTTCGATAAGTTCGTTCCCGGTGTTCGTGCAGGGGGAACAGCGTATATCGACAGCTCAATCGTTGAGGTGCAAAGCGAACGCACAGACATCAACTGCCAATATATCCCCGCGACTACTCTCGCAAGCGAAAACGGGCTTCCTAACAGCCTCGGGATTATCATTATGCTCGGCAAGATGATAAAAGACAGCGGTCTCGCGGAGTTAGACACAATCAAGAAAGCAATCGCGGAAAGCACAGACAAGGAGCCTTTGGTTATCGCGAACGCAAAAGCAATCGAGATTGGTATGAATTTGTAAACCGGCAGGGTGCGGTGTGGACACCGCACCGCATACATACGTAGAATGTAGGGAACGCATTTATCCGTTCCGAATGAAAGGAATAACATGAAAACAGTAATCTTAGCAGGAGGCTTCGGAACACGCATATCAGAGGAGAGCCACCTGAAACCAAAACCCATGCTCGAAATAGGAGAAATGCCGATTTTATGGCACATTCTCAAGCTTTATTCACACTATGGCTATGACGATTTCGTGATTTGCTGCGGCTATAAAGCGCAGGTTGTTAAAGACTACTTTGCGTCCTATTATCTTCGCAGAAGCGATATAAGCTTTGACTTTCGCGACGGCAATAAAATGACTGTGCATTCTAACATTTCTGAGCCGTGGCGGGTTACTCTCGTTGATACGGGGCTTAATACCATGACAGGAGGGCGTATTCGGCGTATCCGCGAGTATATCGGCGATGAACCATTTATGCTCACTTATGGCGACGGTGTTTCGAATGTAAATATCCGCGATTTGGTTGAGTATCACAAGGCTCACGGAAAAGCCGCCACACTCACGACTGTTAATGTCAACCAGAAGTTCGGGGTTCTTGATATAGCCGACGGCGGGGCGATTACGGCGTTTCGCGAAAAATCCGGTGAGGATTCTCACAAGATTAACGCGGGGTTCATGGTGCTCGAGCCGCAAGTGTTCGATTACTTAAAGGACGACAGCACAGTCTTTGAGCAAGAGCCGCTGCGCTTACTCGCGGAACAAGGGAAGCTTATGTCGTTCTCTCACGGCGGGTTCTGGCAGTGCATGGACACTCAGAGGGATAAGCAAAAGCTCGAGGAATTGTGGGAATCGGGGAAAGCACCATGGAGGGTATGGAATTGAAAGACTTCTACAAAGGGAAAAAAGTATTCATAACAGGGCATACAGGCTTCAAAGGGGCGTGGTTATGTGAGATTTTGTGCGAACTCGGCGCAGAGGTAACGGGGTATGCCCTTGCCCCCGAAGAGTCGCCGAGTTTGTTTGAACTGCTGAATATACAGAAAAATCCGCAAATCAATTCGATTATCGGCGATATTCGTGACTACACAGCATTGTCAGACGCATATAAATCCGCTGAGCCGGACATTGTTTTTCATCTTGCGGCTCAGCCCTTAGTTCGCGAGAGCTATGCAGACCCGCTGTATACCTATGAAACCAACGTCATGGGTACAGCGAACTTGCTGGAGTGTGTGCGAATTTTCGGGGCAGCGAGTGTGGTGAATATTACTACCGACAAAGTCTACCTCAATAATGAATGGGAGTGGGGTTATCGCGAGAACGAGCCCCTGTGCGGATATGACCCGTACTCGAACAGCAAATCCTGCGCGGAGTTGGTAACGTATTCTTACAATAACAGTTATTTCAAGAAAGAGGGTATTCCCGTTTCCACAGCGCGGGCAGGGAACGTAATCGGCGGAGGGGATTTCGCGAAAGACAGAATTGTTCCCGATTGTGTTCGTGCGGCGCAAAATAAGGCGTCTTTAGAACTGCGCAACCCTTATTCGACACGCCCTTATCAGCACGTGCTTGAGGCACTGTTCGCGTATTTGCTGATTGCACGCAAGCAGTTCGAAAAGCCCGACTTGGCGGATTGCTACAACGTCGGCCCTGATGAGCATGACTGTGTTACGACAGGGTATCTCGCTGATGTGTTCTGTAAGGCATGGAACACGCATACCGGGCAGGGAATTGTCTGCAAAATCGCACCCGAGGCAGCAGACGCGCCTCATGAGGCTTCTTTCTTGAAGTTAGATTGCAGCAAAATCAAAACTAAGCTGTGGTGGAAGCCTGTGTATGATATTAACACGGCAGTCATAAAAACAGTGGAGTGGAGTGCAGGGCAAATCAATGGGGCAGATGCACGAGGCTTATGCAAACAGCAAATCAAGGAGTATATGGAGGACGTTCAGAGAAATGGATAGGAAACAACAATTACACGCTCAGATATTAGAACTCGTCGGTGAATACGCCGACGAGTTTCACGCGCCTAAGCCTTACTCGGCAGGCGACAGAATCCCTTATGCGGCGCGGGTTTATGATAAGGCAGAAATGCTGAATCTTGTTGACTCTGCCCTCGAATTTTGGCTGACCGCAGGGCGATATTGCGACGAGTTTGAACGCAAATTCGCCGATTATTTCGGTGTAGCACGCGCTTTGTTAGTCAACTCGGGGTCTTCTGCGAATTTAGTCGCTTTCATGGCACTTACATCGCCGACTTTGGGTGAACGCAGAGTCAAACGCGGCGACGAAGTCATTACCGTGGCGGCGGGATTCCCCACCACAGTCGCGCCTATAATCCAGTATGGGGCTGTACCTGTGTTTGTTGATGTTACGATTCCGCAGTATAACATTGACGCAGAGCAGTTAGAAGCCGCGCTGTCTGAAAAGACGAAGGCAGTCATGCTTGCGCATACTCTCGGCAATCCTTTTGACTTGCGGGCAGTCCGCGCTTTCTGCGACAAGCATAACCTCTGGCTTGTGGAGGACAATTGCGACGCACTCGGGAGCAAATACGGCGGAAAACTCACAGGAACAATCGGCGATATAGGAACATCGAGCTTTTACCCGCCTCATCACATGACTATGGGTGAGGGCGGCGCAGTGTACACCGATAATCCGCAACTTGCCGCGATTATGCTGTCAATCCGCGATTGGGGGCGGGATTGCACCTGCCCGTCGGGTGTGGACAACCTCTGCGGGAATCGCTTCTCGAAACAACACGGAAACTTGCCTTTCGGGTATGACCATAAGTATGTTTATTCGCATTTCGGATATAACCTCAAGGTTACGGATATGCAGGCGGCTGTCGGAGTTGCACAGTTAGACAAGCTTCCTTCCTTTGTGGCACGCCGCAGGGAGAATTATGCGCGGTTATATGCGGCGTTATCTTGCCCGGAACTTGCGGACAAGCTGATTTTGCCTGAGCCTACCCGCGATTCTGAGCCGAGTTGGTTTGGCTTCCTCATGATTTGCGGGCAGGGAATAGACAGAAGCAAGGTAGTTCGAGAAGTCGAGAAAAGCGGCGTTCAAACACGAATGCTCTTCGCAGGGAATTTGACTCGCCAGCCTTGTTTGGCTAACAGCGATTATGAGTATCGCGTCGTGGGTGAATTGACTCATACCGACAAAATCATGAACTCAGGGTTCTGGGTAGGGGTCTACCCGGGAATGACAGATGAAATGCTCGACGAAATTGCCCGTGTGATTAAAGGGGCGGTATTAGGGGGATAGGGGAAATCATGTTGACAAAACTCAAAAACGCATACAACCTGAAAGCCCCTACGCGCTTTGAATGGATTATCGTGTGCTTTGTTTTAGGTATACTGTTTTTCTCTCACATATACTGGGACATGATTGTTACGACTCGCCACGGAATCAACGTGTGGGAATCGCT
>WQXP01000109.1 GCA_009784765.1 Oscillospiraceae bacterium
AAAGATGGTCATAGGCTCGGTAGACGTGATTTACTCGCTCTTAGCGAAACTCGGTAACGGCAAGCTCACTGCGGCAGTTACGGAGTTCTTCACCTATTCGGTTTACACTGCCTTTCGGCTTGTGTTTCGCGCAAATCCTAAGAACGACGCCAACTTTTTCGCTTTCGCGGAAGATGAGGGGTTTCGCAGTGCTTCGGCAGGGCGGCTGATTTGCGAGGGTAAAGCAATCGCAAGCGCAGATGAGGCGGCTAAGTTCCTGAACACCGAGCAGTTACCGGCGATTACTGCCGCTAACTTAGAGTATGGCTTCGGGAAACAAGCAGTCGCGCTGATGAGCTTGGTTAAAAGCAGCGAAAAGCTCGCTAAGTCTTAGTATATCACAATAAATAACAGTTGTCAATACAGCCTTTAGTTAAGTTGCACAATTTTAGGGCGAAAATTTTGTGCAGTTTTCAGCTGAGAAATTTCGCAAAACCTATTGACAGTTCGAAACAGATGTGGTATACTATAAATACAGTCAAGGGCGGGGTACTCGACAGGAGTACTCGAAGGAGTAAAATCCTCCCGACTGACGGTAACACGCTGGGTTATAATTGCCGGTCTCAGCCAAAGTGAGGGAACGCACATACGCGGGTACAACAGCGCAGGTGCGAAACTCTTCTCACAAGCATACTTACAAGGCGTCAGCGTAAATATTAACCGGAAAGGTGGCGATTCCAATGGACACAAACGAACAATTTGTAACACAGCTCAGGCGTAATGCGGAATTGCCCGCAATGCAGTAATCGTATTACAGCACTGAGCCATCATGAGTCGGCTGCTCGTGTATTTTATCAAGGCGGCTCAAGAAAAGGAAGTACAGTCCAATGTGCTGACTAATTTTAACTGACAATATACAATACCCCTGTATTTACAGGGGTATTGGTTTGTGAGGAACTGTTATCTATGGAAAACAAAGCGGAACTTAAACTCGACCTTGGATTATTCGGCGGGGTGTTCGCGGTGCCGAATGCCATTGCCGATGAGCATATAAAAATCGCGTCGGGGGCGCAACTGAAAGCCTTGCTGTATTGCTTGCGCCACTCGGGGCAGAGCTTGACGGCAGGTGAAATTTCCCGCGCTGTAGGCATTCCCGAAGCCGATGTTGCCGACGCGATTGCCTTCTGGCGTGAGCGAACGGCGACACTCAGCGGGGCTGTGCCACTCGGGCAGCTATCTTTCGAGGTGGCCCTTGACGCTCCTGCTACTGCTCCGGCGCGGCTTGATGTGAAAGCCGCCTCCGCGCTTTTAAGCCGCGATTATGAGTTCAAGCCAACGGAAATCACCGCGCTGATTGAAGAGGACAAAGACGTCGCGTATTTATTCGAACGCGCCGAGGCTCTCTACGGTGAAAAACTCAAGCCGGTGATTCACAAGGCACTCGCGGTGATTGTCGCAGAAGTCGGTATCGACGCTATGGTGGCTTTGGTTTTGCTTGAGTTCTGCTTCACAATCGGAAAGACCCATGCGAGCTACATCAAGAAAGTCGCCAAAGACTGGTATGAGCTGAATATTATAACATATGAGCAGGCAAAAGAACACGCAGCTCTCCTTGAGCGATATTTCACCCAAGAAGCTGAATTTGTTCGAAAAATTAACAACCCTGCTGTGTGCAGGGCTGTTCCCGATAAATATAAACCTTTCCTGAACAAGTGGCTGCTTGAGTTCCGCTTTGATATGAATGTGATTTATGACGGGTACCAGAAATCCCTTGAAGTTACGGGCGGGCTTAACTGGAAGTTTTTAGACGAAGTCATGCTCACGTGGCATAAATTCGGGATTGGTAAGGAAGACCCGAATAAAAAGAGCAAGTATGCGGCTAAAGCGAAACCTTCTGCAAAACCCAAGACAACTGATTCTGCTGACCCGTCCTCTTTTGATTTGAACAAATTAGAACAGCAAATTTTACAAAAGCAACACAAAAGAACTCAAGACGCCCTACAAAAGGCAAAGGAGCAAAAAAGCAATGAAGTTTGATACAAAATATCATATTAGTGCGGAAAATGAACTCAAACGCCGCAAGGCAGCAAACCTAAAAGAGGCGGCACAGCGTCGGGAGCGGCTTGAAGCAAAATACCCGGAACTTGCGCGGCTTCGGGTACAGTTAGCGACTACCGGCGCGAAAATCGCCGCTGCAGTTCTCGCGCGTGCTGATAAAGAAACGCTTCATACAAAAATCGACGAAATTCAAGCCGAAAACATCGCCGTCAATGCGCGGGTGAAAGAGCTTTTAATGAAAGGGGGTTATCCTCACGACTATTTAGAGCCGCTTTACTTCTGCAAAATCTGCAAAGATACGGGAGTAGCGGGTTTGTCTCGCTGTGAATGTTACACGGGTGCAGTCAAGCGGCTTGCGGCTCAAGACATGAACGCCGCCACAGCTCTGACGCTTACGGGGTTTGATACATTCAAGCTTGACTTTTATCCCGACACGGAAATTGACAACATCGGCAATGCGCGAAAAATCATGCTCGGTGTATTCAATTTTTGCGAAAACTACGCCGAAAATTTCCATCTGCCTTCTGCGGGGGTTTTGCTTCGCGGACAGACGGGGCTCGGCAAAACTCACCTCTCTCTTGCGATTGCAAAGCGCGTCCTCGAAAAAGGCTACAGCGTGATTTACGATTCTGCCCCCGATTTGTTCCGCAAAATTGAAAGCGAACACTTCTCTTACGAACGCGACAGAAGCGAAAACACCATGGACTCACTTCAATCCTGCGAACTTTTAGTTCTTGACGATATAGGAGCAGAGTTTGACTCTAAGTTTTACAACTCTGCACTGTATAACCTAATCAACACCCGCATGAATTTAGGCTATCCCACGATTATCAACACCAACCTCAACACTGATGAACTCAACAGCCGCTATGGTGACAGGATTATGTCGCGCTTTATGACTATGGAAATTTTAGTACTTCACGGAGAGGACAATCGCCAAAAGTAAGAGCATATGAAAGACATCAAATATATTCATGTCGCAGGAACAAACGGCAAGGGAAGCACCTGCCACTATATCGCACACGGATTACGTTCTATGGGGTACAGAGTCGGGCTTTTTACCTCACCTCACCTGCTTTGCCCCACTGAGAGAATCGTTGTTGACGGTGTGCCAATTCCCCTTGAACGCGTTCCACCGCTGACTCCCGACCGCTTCTTTCAAGAACTCTGGCAAGCCGCCCTTGAATACTTCACAGAGCAGACGATAGACTACGCAGTCATCGAAACAGGAATCGGCGGTCTTTTGGATTGCACTAATGAAACTCCGCTCGTCCGTCGGCTGAAGCCTCCGGCGAGCTGCGCGGGGCAGGCAAAGCCTGCCTCCTTGCCCTCCGAAGACGTAAGGTTTGTTCCCGTTCTCTCTGTAATCACCAAAATCGGGCTTGACCATACCGCTCTCCTCGGAGGCACAATCGCTGAGATTGCCGTGCATAAAGCGGGGATTATCAAAGAGGGCGTTCCTGTAATCACCGACCCTACTCAAGCAGATGAGGCTATGGCAGTCATTCGCGAAACTGCCGCTGCCAAAAACGCAGAACTGACAGTCGCGGGTTTGTCCGACAATGCAGGGCTGCCCTGCCCTTTCGGGCAAAACAAGCTTATCGCCGCAGCTGCACTGCACGTGCTGTTCCCCGAAAAGCCCGGCGATTCTGTCTACGATTTCGAACAAGTCAAAATTCCCGGGCGAATGCAGCTTGTCCGCACCGAGCCGTCGGTAATCATCGACGGGGCGCATAATCCCGACGCAATCAGGGCAATCGTGCCTTTAGTTGTTGTCAAGATTCGCCCTACGGACGGGCAAAGCCCGTCCTTTGGGCTTATCTCTTCTTTAGCTTTAGCAGCGCGAATGCCCAGTTCTGACAAAATCATCATTTTCGGAACGCAGAAGTCTAAAGACTGTGACGGGTGTCTCCGCGAACTCGCGCCGCTTGCCCCCTACACTCTTGTGAAAGTAAACGACGTTTCGGACTATAACGAAACTTGCGCAGCGATTGAACGCGCATTAGCTCAAGCCACACGAGATGACCTAATTCTCATTTGCGGCTCAATGTATTTGGCAGGGAACGCCCTGCGCTATTTCAGCGGCTTTGCGGCTTCATAGTTAGCCTGAGCGAACTCCATATTCAGCACCGCGAACCAGTCGTCGATATATGCCCCCCGGTCGTTATAATGCTTTAGATAGTAGGCGTGTTCCCACAAATCTATGCAGAACAGCGGGCAAAATCCTCGTGCCAGAGGCGTTTCTTGGTTGTGAGTTTTCACGATTTTCAGCCGCTTCTGTCTGTCTAACGCTAACCACAGATAGCCCGAGCCGAAAAGCTCAATCGCGCAGGCTTTGAACTTGGCGGCGAACAGCTCCCACGTCCCGAACTCGCGGATTATACCCCGTGCAAATCTGCCTTCGGGATTGTTTTCGCTTCCTTCAGGCTTCGGCGATAATCCTGCAAAGTAATAGATGTGGTTGTAAACCCCTCCCGCATTATGGGCGATTTCCTTGTTCGCTTTGCGGGCGTTTCCTTGGAGCGTTCCTGCATTGCAAACAAGCCACTCAAGGCTCTTGTTGTGGAGTTGCTCATAGGGCTTCAGTGCGGCGTTGAGTTTGTCGGTGTAGCTCTTCAGATGCCTGTCATGATGCAGGTGCATTGTAAGCTCGTCAATATGCGGCTCGAGTGCGTTATAGGCATAAGGCAGCTCGAACAGTGCGAAAGGATAGCATTTCATAAAAAATCCCCCTGTTTGTGTATTCATAATCATGTTATGATTACAGCGGGGGGATTATTAC
>WQXP01000110.1 GCA_009784765.1 Oscillospiraceae bacterium
GACCGAGTTAATGCGGTAACGGATTACACGCCCGTTCGCACCGGACTTCACGAAGCTGTAACCCCCCGCGTTGTTAGAGATAATCGCGCCGTATTCGGGGCTGCCGAGATAGTTCGCCCACGCCGAGGGCGTGTCAGGTCTGGTGATGACGTATTCCTTGTTGCTCTCGTCAAAGTAGCCGTAGTTTTTGTTTGCCATTCTTGTTGTTCCTCCGTATAAAATTTTATTTTAATAATTTTCGTTGCCGTTATATCTTTCTATACTAAGTGTACCACATATTTCAAATTTGCACAAGGGCGGGAATTTGCACAAAGTTTTGCGGGTTTTTAGCGTGGTTTTCGTGCAAAATCACCAAGAGCGGTAGTGAATCTCGTCTTCCATCGCCTTGGGGTGGAAGAGCAGATGTTCGTTCCCGTCGTGGGTGCAAAGTGGCAGTGGGCCGCTCATAGTATACCAACCATCGCGAGTTCCGCTTGCACGGCAGGCTGCACTTGCCCTAAGCCCCGATGAAGAGCAGTGTGATATTCTCTGGGCACCGCTCGCCGCAACAAGATGATTGAAATCGCGACGCTCGTGCATACTTGCGGGTACAACCGCGTCCATGACATCTTTCCAGACTAAGGCAGGTCTTCTCCACCAGTCGGGGGCACGCCCGAAGTCTTTCATTTCGCGGTTATCGTCATATCCGATTCGCACAACACCGACGTATTCGGGAGTAAGCCCTCCGTAAACCACGTCAGACATAGAGTTGGCAGTTCCTGTTTTACCGACGACTTCTAATCCCGGCGTAGCTGCGAGCCGCCCTGTACCGCCGTCCGAATAAACAACGTGCCACATCATGCGGTTGACTACCCACGCCGTATCCGCACCGATTACCTGCTGCCCCGTTTTATTCTGCGACATAATCGTCTCCCCGTTACGGTCAACGACTTTCGAATAAAAGCCGGGTTCATAGAACACCCCTCCCGTGCCGAAAATCTGATACGCGCCTGCAAGTTCGTGGAGGCGCATTTCCAGCATTCCCGTAGCAAGCGGCGAATAGTCAATATGCCGTGTGGGGTCAAGTTCGATTTGCAGTTCATTCTGCAAGAAATTATACGAATTTCGAACGCCTACCATATCAAGGGTCCGCGCTGCTATCGTGTTGTGAGAAATCGCCATAGCACGATACGCCCTCTGCCCCGACCCCGAGCCGGAGTTGTTCCCGAAGTTCATGGGCCAGCGGCGTGTCTGCCCCGGGCGTGCAGGGTCCGGTATTAGCCCCGGTCTGTCTAAAAGCATTGTAGAATAGGTAATCAGCCCTGCATCAACAGCGGGGGCGTAGACAGAGAACGGCTTAATCGCTGAACCTACACTGCGCCGCGCTTGCGTCGCTCTGTTGAAGGTGTCGTTACCCGGTTTTTCTCCGACTCCTCCCGCCACGGCAAGCACGTTCCCCTCCATATCCATCAGCACGAAAGAGCCTTGCAAAGTATCACGCGCAGGCGTACCGCGTTCATAGCGGCGGTTAGGCTCACGAATAAGATAAGGGTTAAGGAAAACTTCTTCCATGCGTTTCTGCATTTCAAGATTCACGTTGAGATAAATCCGATAACCGCCCTGCCTGAGCCGTCGCCCTGCGGCGTCGTTCGAAATTCCGTACAACTCTGCTAAGTCTGCTGTAACGATTTTCAGGGCAGCGTCAACATACCAGTCATGAGTAACAACATACTCGTCCCACTTAAAGGGGTCGGGGACTAAATCTGCGGGGTCAACATCGCGGAAATAGGGGTCGCTGTCATCGCCGACTTGAAGCCCCAATGATTCCTCCCACCGCTCATCACGATAGCCGAAATACTCACCGTTACAGCGGGGAACGCGCCGCTCCTGCCCCGTAATGTCGTCGATTACTGTTTCGGGACAGCGGCATCGCCAGCTTATGGGGCGGCGAAATTGCACCTGCTCCGCCTGAGCTTCAAGCCGCTCCGTGTACGTGATGTACCCGAAGTCAAACATATTGTGAATGACGTTCACCTGCCACTTGCGTGATTCGTAAGGGTTCGCGTAAGGATTCCAGCCAACAGGCGACGGGAGCAAGGCAACTAAAATCGCAGACTCCGCGATTGTCAGTTCATGTGCTTCTTTATCGAAATAAAACCGCGCCGCCGAACCGACACCATACACAGTCGGCCCGAAGGCAACACGGTTGAGGTAGCTTTCAAGAATATCATGCTTTGAGTAGCTTTGCTCCAAGCTCAGGGCACGGAAAATCTCACGGAGCTTTCGCCCCACGTTGAAATCGTTATCTTGAGAAATGTCCCTCACAAGCTGCTGCGTAATCGTCGAACCTCCCTGCATTCTCTCCATTCCGCCGAGAAGCAACTCATTGAAACCGATGTAGATTGTCCGCGTCCAGTCAACACCGTCGTGTTCATAATAGCGTCTGTCTTCGGTGGAAACAAGGGCGTTAATCATGTGTTGCGGAATGTCCTCAAGGTCAACCCAAATGCGGTTTTCGTCCGCGCTGAGTTGCAGAATTTCAATAAAATCCTCTTCCTCTTCGCAGAACGCCATGATAAAACTCGAGAAGTTCAGCTCATTATCTTTTAAGTCAAGCCCGTACATAGAATCGGCGAACTGTGTGATATACACAGTCAGCGCGACTGCCACAACGCACACGGTTATAACAACAATCAGCATAAGCGTAAGAAACGTCGTTCCAATCACAGAAAAGACGTATTTCACGCCTTTAGTCACAGTCATCTTCTTTTTTTTGCGCTTTTTTTCTTCCTGTGCGTTCCCCTCTGCGTTTTCGAGGTATTCTTCACGAAATTCCTTGCTCGGAAGTTTGTACATAACTGCCCTCCTACTTAATTTCTCCTATAACACTGAGCAAATCCTCTTTCATTCGCATAGCTTCGCGATACGCCGCCCCTGCGAAATCCTGCTCGTTGCCTTCTTTTTTATATGCCGCGATTATCCCGCGAGAGCTGTTGACAATCCCGCCGCGCCCTTTATCATCGAATGCTTTAGCCAAATCTGCGGCTGTTCCGCCTTGCGCCCCGTATCCCGGAATCAAGAAAAAAGTCTGTGGGAATTTTGCACGAAGCTGCGCAATCTGCTCCGGATAAGTCGCGCCGACTACCGCGCCGACAGCCGAGTAGCCATAGTTCCCGATTAGTTCTGCACCCCAACTTGTGACCATATTCCCCATGAGTTCGTACACGGGAACGCCATCTATTAACTTGTCTTGCAACTCTCCTGATGAGGGGTTAGAAGTCTTTACTAAGACAAAAATGCCTTTCCCGTAATCCCCACACGCTTTCACGAAGGGTGCGACCCCGTCTGTGCCGAGATAAGCGTTCACAGTGAGCATATTGGCAGGGAACGCCGAGTATGCACTCAGCCCCACCTTAGTTTCGCCCAAGAATGCGTCTGCATACGCCGCCGCAGTCGAGCCTATATCGCCGCGCTTAGCGTCTGCAATCACGAACATACCGCGTTCCCGGGCGTAATGTACTGTTTTGTAAAAAACTTTAATTCCCTCCACGCCGAGAGCTTCATAGAAAGCCAACTGCGGCTTCACGGCAGGAACTATATTACACAGCGCGTTAATCAGTCCTTTGTTGAACTTGTACACGGCTTTCGCCGCACCTTTGAGGGTCTCGCCGTGTTTTTCGAACTCCCGCTGTTTGAGATAATCGGGAACCAAATCCAAGGCAGGGTCAAGCCCCACGACTGTGGGGTTCTGCGTCTTGATAATCTTTTCGATTAGTGTGTCGATTGCGTGATTAGTATTATTCGCATTCATAAACAACTTCTCCTCCGAGCAACGTATATTTCACTCTGCCACGCAGAGCCATTCCCTTAAAGCAGGTATTTCGCGACTTTGACTGCAAATCCTCCGGCGTGACCCGCCACTCCTCGTTCAAATCTACAATCGCTATATCTGCAACTTCGCCGACTTCCAGCCTGCCACCGGGCAGCCCAAGAATTTTGCGCGGATTCACACACAGCAAGTCCACGATTCGCGAGAGCGAAACCCCGCCCTCGTGATATAATCTTCTAAGCGTAACCCCAAGAAGCGTTTCAAGCCCGAGAACACCGTTCGGAGCTTTATCGAAGTCTGCTTTTTCGCTAATCGAATGCGGAGCATGGTCACTCGCGACAGTTGACAATTGACAATTGTCAACCGTTGACGGTTCGCTAGTCAGAACAGCCAACAGTGCCTTAACGTCCTGTGCTGTTCGCAGCGGAGGATTCATCTTGTAATCCGCGTCGCGCTTCTTGAGCTCTGATTGAGTCAGCGTGAAATGATGAGGCGCGACTTCATAGGACACGAGTGTTCCCGCGTTTATAACACACTCTAACGCCACTTTCGTCGAAACGTGTGCAATGTGTACAGGCGCGCTGAGTTCCTGCGCCAGCGCGATTTCCCGAGCCGTCATTTCGTTTTCGGGTTCGCAGTGAGAGATAATCGGCAGCCCCGCTTCCTTGGCTTTGAGCATTGCCGCCCTCATCAGCGCATCGCTCGCCACGGGCATTCCGTCGTCCGAAACCGCGACTGCTCCTGCCGCTTTGAGTGCGGCGAAGTCTGTGAGAATTTCCCCGCGAAGCCCGTGAGTAATCGCGGCGCAAGGATAAACTCGCGCTTTCAGCCCCCGCGACCTTTCGACTATATCTGCGATTCTTTCAGGAGTGTCAAGTGCAGGCGCGGTATTCGGCATACACAGCAGTGAGGTAACTCCCCCCGCCGCCGCCGCATTCGTCCCCGAAATCAGGTCTTCTTTGTGAGTCTGTCCCGGGTCGCGCAGATGTACGTGCATATCGCA
>WQXP01000111.1 GCA_009784765.1 Oscillospiraceae bacterium
ACGTAAGAAATCCCGCCGCGTTCATTAGGGGCAGCGGCGAAAACAACTTCAGGCAGGGTGATTTTCTCGCCGTTACGAATGACGACGAATTCATACACGGCTTTGACGAAGAAGTCCCGCAGAAGCACCCGGGACTCGCCCGATTCGCGAAACGGGATTTTCACAGCCGAAAGTGTGACAGGCAACCCTTCCAAACTTCCGCGATTTACAAGCATTTCAGCCTCAACATAGTTAATCACGGTAACACTGCCGTCTGCTTCCTCCCGTTCATGGGTGAGAACCGCACCGCTGTTCACGATTTGTTGGAGCTGTTCATAGATATGCTGAGCAGAGGTAATCTCCACACCGCCTATGCTGACAATTCTGTCGTCGGGCTGCAGAGCGTATTCACCGGTGTTGCTCATGCTCCCGTAGCCGAAAATCGACACGGTCATGGAGTGTTCGCTCACATTAGCACCGCCTCCCTCACGCGCACTGCGCATGAGGGTATTGTCCATCTTATAAGCAATCTCAGGGTTGGCGAAAACCCGCATTCCGTTGACACTGACGATTGTGTCATCTTCCATCAGCGCACTCGCCCCCGTGTTGCTTATAGGGGAAGCACCGGGAAAGTCTGCGATTGTCAACGACGCAATCGGCGAAGCAATGCTGATTATGATTGCTAAAACCAGCCCGAGAACCATGTTCAGGAACGCACCCGCCGCTATGACTATCATCTTTTTCCACACAGCGTTATTTCGGAACTCTCGCGGGTCGTCCCCGGGGTCTTCGTCTTCACCGAGCATACATGAGCCGCCAATCGGGAACAAGCGCAACGCATACTGCGTCTCCCCCCGCTTGCGTTTGAGCAGAATAGGCCCCATTCCGAGGTTAAACTGATAGACTTTCATGTTAAACAATCGCGCCGCCCCAAAATGTCCGAGTTCGTGGATTAAAATAATCACACACAGCGCGACAACAGCAATTACTATAGGCAATGTTGTATCTCCTTATAAATATATTCGGGAATCTCATAAAATGCAATATCCCCTTTAAGAAACGCCGCGACTGCTTCTTCGTTGGCAGCGTTAAGTAATCGCGGAGCATCGCCGCCCTTACACGCCGCCATTCTCGCATACTCAAGGCAGGGGAATGTTTCACAATCGGGCTTGCCGAATGTAAGGGAACCCACATCAGACAGCGACAGCCGCTTGACTTGCGACGGCGCGTGTTTTCCGAGAAGCGCGTACTGAATCGGCAAGCGCATATCAGGTGTCGAGAGCTGTGCAATCACAGTTCCGTCCGTAAACTCTACAGCCGAGTGTATAATGCTCTGCGGGTGAATCACCACTTCAATTTGCTCCGGCGCGACATCGAACAAGTACATCGCTTCAATCAACTCAAGCCCCTTGTTCATGAGCGTCGCCGAATCAACGGTGATTTTCGCCCCCATGCTCCAGTTAGGATTACGCAAAGCCTGCTCGCGGGTGACGCAGCGGAGCTGTTCTTTAGTATACCCCAAAAACGGCCCCCCCGACGCTGTGAGGATAATTTTAGCAACAGAGTCTTTCTTTCTGTCGGATAAACACAGCATAATCGCGCTGTGTTCCGAGTCAACGGGAATAACAGGGACTCCTGTAGCGCGGGAAAGCCGCATGACTTTTCTGCCCCCTGCAACCAAGCTCTCCTTGTTTGCGAGAGCAACGGGGTTTCCCGCGTTCAAAGCCGCAAGAGTGGGTTCAAGCCCTGCACAGCCCACAACCGCGTTGAACACAATACAGCCCGGTGTAGCCGCGAGTTTTTGCAAGCCGTCTGGGTTTTCACTCGAAAGGCAGACCATTTCGGGTGCAACACCGAACTCCCGCGCTTGCTTTTCGAGAAGTTCGCGGTTTGTGTGTGCGGACAATCCTGCCACTTCAATTTTATGCAGCCGCGCAACTTCTAATGTCTGAACACCTACAGAACCCGTCGAGCCGAGCAATATAATCTTTTTCATGAGCTGTACTCCAATATAGTAGTAATGGGAACATATTCCAAAAATACGAGATACGCAAAAGGTGCGGCGAACAACACACTGTCGAAGCGGTCAAGAAAACCCCCGTGAGCGGGCAGAACATTGCCGAAATCTTTGACAGAACACTCCCGCTTGAGGACCGACGCAGACAAATCGCCGACAACGCCGAGCATAGCACAAGGAATCGCCAGCAGAGCCAAGAAAACTATGTTCACAGAAACGCCTGCCGCAGTGTCCGGCAATAGGAAGGCGTTAGCTGCCCATTGATACGCCAGAGCTAATCCTGCCCCGAAAGTGGCAGATATAAGCAGCCCCCCCGCGAACCCCTCCCATGTTTTTTTCGGCGAAATCCCCGGTGCCATCTTGTGTTTTCCGAACAAAGTCCCTGCGAAATACGCCCCGGAGTCACTCACCCAAGTTACCACGCAAGTGTACAGCAGAATGAATGTGCGGTGTTCAGGCGGAATTAAGTCATAGATGAACACAAGGCAAGACAGCGAAAAAGGAATGCACAGCGACACGAATGCAATCAGCGACATCTGCGCGAACTTGACTGTTCGGTGGCTCATGACCATAGCCAGAAACAATCCGACTATAAATACAAACGCCACATACTGCATATGACGAATGTCATAGTTCAGTACAAAAGGAACGGCGGCGGCGAAAGCAATACAAATAATCGCCGACGGAGCGGCTTTGATATATTTAGTCGCGACTAAAATTTCATACACCGCGAATGCCGATACAATCGCGACCCCGATTACGAATACTTCTTTTCGGTCAATCAGCAAAAGCGCGACCCCGATTGCAACCGCGAGAACCCCAGACAATGTTTTTTTCAGCATAGTATTACTTACCTAATTTCCGTGTTCTTTTAGAAAAATCATCTAAAGCTAACACAAGTTCTTCTCTCGTAAAATCGCACCACAGCGCGTCCGTGAAGTAAAGCTCCGCGTAAGATGCCTGCCAGAGCAGAAAGTTCGAGAGCCGCCGTTCGCCTCCTGTGCGAATGAGCAAATCAACATCTTCGCAAACGTCAAGATTTGCGGCGAAAATCTTCTCGTTCACCGCAAGCCCAAGTTTTGATACACGATTGATTGCGCGTAAAATCTCGGCCCTTGCGCCGTAATTCAACGCTAAGCGGCAGACAGTTCCGGTGTTGTTCTTGCATTTTTTAGCGGCAGATTTCATGCGCTTTTGCAAGTTTTCGGGAAACACAGACAAATCGCCGATAAACTCAAGGCGAGCGTTCATGTCATCTCCGATTTTTTCGAGTTCGCCCATCTTTGACTCAAACAACTTCATGAGGTTCTTGATTTCGTCTTCACTGCGGCTGAGGTTCTCAGTCGAGAGGGCGTAGAAGGTAACGGCGGGAACGCCTAACTCAATCAAGTCTTTGACTCTTTCGCGCAGAATTTCCGCACCCTTCTGGTGCCCCACAGCAACAGGAAGCAGACGTTTCTTAGCCCAACGCCTGTTTCCGTCCATTATTATGCCAACATGATTTGGCAGTTGACAATTGACAGTTGACAATTGACAGTTATCTTTATGCGAAATGTCGTTTTTTTTCATCAGACTGTCATGATTTCTTTCTCTTTTGCTTTGCAGACAGCGTCGATTTTCTCAATGCCTTTGTCTGTAAGCTTCTGGATTTCTTTTTCGCAGTCCTTCAGGTCGTCTTCGGTGATTTCCGATTTCTTTTTCATAGCCTTGAACTTGTCAACAGCGTCGCGCCTCACGTTACGAATCCCGACTTTGGCTTCTTCACCATATTTGCTGACTTGTTTGACTAAGTCTTTACGGCGTTCTTCGGTGAGTTGCGGGAAAACAAGCCTAATCGCAGTGCCGTCGTTGTTCGGGTTAATCCCGATGTCTGATGCGATAATCGATTTCTCGATTGCTTTAAGCGCACTGCCGTCATAAGGCGCGATTACGAGAACCCGTGCTTCCGACACAGAAATAGACGCAAGCTGATTGAGCTGAGTCATCGCTCCGTAGTAATCCACCTGGATTTTGTCTAACACTTTCGGGTTAGCCTGCCCCGCACGAATGGTCGAAAACTCTTTCTCTAAATTCTCGACGACGCTGTCCATCTTGGCTTTTGCGCTGTCCATAACTTCCTTGGTTGGCATGATTTGTTCCTCCTGTAGATTTTATTTAGTTTTATTTGCCCGAAACTCTTCAAAAGCTAAAATTTCGTCGGGTAACGGGTCATCGTCTTCAATATCGTCCCACGATTGCTTTTCAGTTTGTTTATTAAGATAACTCTCTGCTTGTTTTGCGTATTTAGGTTCAGTAGTCATAATTTTCCTCTTAATAAACCTTAGTCCCAATCTTTTCCCCCATGACTGCGCGGTATATGTTTTCGGGGTCGTGCAAATCAAAGACAATAATGGGGATTTTGCTTTCCACGCACATAGCCGCCGCCGTTCCGTCAAGAACGCGCAGGTCGCCTACGATTATGTCTTTGACTTTCATGGACTCAAACTTCACTGCATCATCGAACTTGAGGGGGTCTTTGTCATAGACACCGTCTACCATAGTCGCTTTGAGCATGATGTCCGCATTCAGCTCAGTTGCGCGCAGTGCCGCCGCAGAGTCTGTCGAAAACGTCGGGCTGCCTGTTCCGCACCCGAAGATGATTACTCTGCCTTTGTCAAAGTGCATGAGTGCTTTCTGCCTGATGTAGGGTTCTGCTAATTGCATCATACTGATTGCCGACTGAACCCGCACAGGCACCCCCATAGCCTCGAGAGCGTCCCCTACTGCGAGCGCGTTCATCATCGTCGCGAGCATTCCGATATGGTCTGCACG
>WQXP01000112.1 GCA_009784765.1 Oscillospiraceae bacterium
AAGGCTTTTGTGATATAATAAATACAGCAATAAAAAAAGGAGGTGTCGAAACTTATGCAAGTTCGTAAAAATATGTCAATCCTCGGGCTTGGGTGTATGCGATTCCCGCCGAGCAAAGCAGAAACACAGCGAATGATTCTCGCGGCAATTGACGGCGGTGTAACTCTGTTCGACACTGCGTATATCTACCCAAACTCCGAGAGAACACTCGGCGAAATATTAGCACGCCACAACAAGCGAGAGCGGGTGCAAATCTGCACTAAACTCCCCCTGACTTCTTGCCGCGAATACGCCGATTTCGAGCGGCTGTTTTCGAAGCAATTAGAACGCCTCCGCACAGACTACATTGACTATTACCTCATGCACAATATGACAAGCGCGTCCCAGTGGGAGTGGCTCAAGTCCATCGGCATAGAGCAATGGCTTGAGGGCAAAAAAGCCTCAGGAGCAATACAGCGCGCCGGCTTCTCTTTTCACGGAAGCGCGGACGAGTTCGGCAAGCTCCTGCCCATGTATGGCTGGGAGGCAGTCATGCTGCAGTATAACTACTCTGACCCGAATTACCAAGCGGGGGCGGCAGGGGTACAGGCGGCTCATGAGCGGGGCATTCCCGTGTTTGTCATGGAACCGCTGCTCGGCGGGCGATTGGCGACAGGGCTTCCCAAAGCGGCGGTTGCACGATTCAACGAAGCTAATCCCGCCCTCACCCCCGCGGAACACGCATTTCGCTGGCTGTGGAATCAGCAGGGCGTAACCTGCGTCCTCAGCGGAATGTCTTCCACCGCGATTATGGAGGCGAATATCAATGCGGCGAAAGCCTTCACGCCCTTAGCTGACGGCGAACTTGCCGTGTACGATGATGTGGTGAAAATAATCCGCAAAGCGTACAAAATCAACTGTACGGGGTGTAATTACTGCTTGCCCTGCCCGAAAGGCATTAACATTCCTGCGTGTTTTGCGGCGTACAACGCTCGTTACGCACAGGGTTTCATGACGAGTATGTCGCTGTACCTCACGACTACTGCTGTTCTTGCGAAAAAGCCGCTGTCGCCGCGATTGTGTAATCAATGCGGCAAATGCGAAAAAGCCTGCCCCCAAGGGCTTGCAATCCGTGAGGATTTGCGGCGAGTTTCGCGCAAGTTTGAGCCGCCCCCTATGAGAGCGGCTCTGAAAGCTGCGAGAGCAGTTATGGTGAAGCAGAAGAAGAGATAAGCCGGGAGGGCGGGCTTTGCCCGTCCTATGCTTGCCAACTGTTGAGATACTTCTCCTGTTCGGGGGTGAGCGTGTCAATCGCCACGTTCCAGAACCCGAGTTGCCGCCGCGCAACCTCCATATCGACTTCTTTTGGAACCGGGATTACTTTCTCACCCGTTTGTGTGAGTTTGTCTTTATTCTGCACCATATACAAAGCCGACAACGCTTGAATCGCAAAGGACATATCCATGATTTCCGCCGGGTGTCCGTCCCCTGCCGCCAAGTTCACCAATCGCCCTTCGGCAATGACATAAATCCGGTTGTTATTCTTGAGTTTATATCCTTGAATATTATTACGTGCAAGCTTGCTCTCAATCGCTATTTCCTTGAGCCGAGCTACATCTACCTCACAATCAAAATGCCCTGCATTACAGCAGATTGCTCCGTCTTTCATAACAGCGAAATCCGCCTCGGTGATTACCCCGGAGCAACCCGTCACGGTGATGAAGAAGTCCCCCACTTTAGCCGCCTCGTTCATGGGCATAACCTTGAACCCGTCCATAACAGCTTCCATAGCTTTGATTGGGTCGATTTCTGTTACAATCACATTCGCGCCGAGACCTTTTGCACGCATAGCAACGCCTTTTCCGCACCAGCCATACCCCGCGATTACTGCGTTCTTCCCCGCGACTATGAGGTTAGTCGTGCGGTTAATTCCGTCCCACACAGATTGCCCCGTGCCGTAGCGATTGTCGAACAAGTGTTTGCAATCCGCATCGTTGACGAGAGCCATCGGGAACTTCAGCCGCCCCTCGCGGTTCATTGCAAGAAGCCGCACGATGCCTGTCGTCGTTTCCTCACACCCGCCGATTACTCCGCCGAGCAAGTGTTCATATTCCGTGTGAATGAGCGATACCAAATCCCCGCCGTCGTCGATGATTACGTTCGGGCCGGGTTCGATTACTTTGCTGATGTGGCGGTGATACTCTTCCCCCGTACAGTCATACCAAGCGAAAACTTGCATTCCCTCTTTTACAAGAGCCGCCGCAACATCGTCTTGGGTGGAAAGCGGGTTAGAACCCGTTACGAACATCTGCGCCCCTCCCGCCGCGAGAACCTTGCACAAGTATGCTGTTTTCGCTTCTAAATGAACCGACAGCGCGACTTTCAGGCCCGCGAAAGGCTTGCTCTCCTCAATGTCTGCTTTAATCGAACGGAGGATTGGCATATTCGCCTCCACCCAGTCGATTTTGCGCTTGCCGCTTTCCCAAAGCTCAATGTTTCTGATTTCGTAGTTGCAACTGCTCATATTTATCTGCCTCCTTTAAGCTTAAAGCGTGATACTAATTCCTCGAGAACAGCCGCTTGACCGCTCATTTCCTCAGAAGCCGCAGCAGACTGCTCCGCCGTTGCCGAGTTCTGCTGAACCACTTGCGTAACTTCACCGATTGCTTCGTTTATTTGCCCAATCGCCGCCGATTGTTCCTCACACGAAACGGCAATCTGTGAGTTAATTCGGTTGCTTTCGTTAATCTCTTCCACGATTTTGCGTAAACTGTCAGCAGTTTCCGCCGCGATTTTTGTTCCGAGCTGTGCTTTCTCCATGGAGTTAGAAATAAGCGTCGCCGTGTCTTTGGCAGACTCCGCACTCTTAGACGCAAGGTTACGGACTTCCTCCGCAACAACCGCAAAGCCTTTTCCTGCCGCCCCTGCTCTTGCCGCCTCTACTGCGGCATTGAGCGCAAGAATGTTTGTCTGGAACGCAATATCGTCAATCGCTTTGATTACTTTGCTGATGTTTTGATTCGCTTGGTTAATCTCGTTTACCGCCTCAATCATATGCCCCATCTGAGAATTGCCTTTTTCCGCATTCTTGAGAATCCCCGAAGCAAGCTCCGCAGCGGTGTTCGCCATGGAAGCGTTTTCTTTTGTTTTAGCCGTAATGTCAAGAATTGTCGCCGACAGCTCCTCAATCGTTGCCGCTTGCTCTGTTGAGCCGCTCGCAAGAGCTTGCGCCCCGCTCGCGATTTGCGACGAGCCTGAAAGCACCTCATTCGAGGCGGCAGAAATGTCCCCCATAGTCGAGTTCAACACAGTTTCGATTGTGTTAATCGACGTTCGGATTGATTCAAACTGCCCGACATATTGGCGTTCGATTCGGTTTTGGAAATCCCCTGCGGCTATTCCCGCAAGAACCAGGTTGATTTCTTCGATATACTGCTTAAATGTTCCTGCCATTGTGTCGAAATTCTGTGCAAGAACCCCTATTTCGTCTTTGCTTTTGTTCGACAAATTGATGTTGAAATCGCCGTTGGAAATGGATTGTGAGGCGCGGGTAATCGCTTTGACAGGAGTCAAAATCAGGGTGAGGAGCAAAAGCACAACCACTGCAATTCCGATTGCGATTACAACGCCGAGTATCCCGATGTTCCCGACAGAAGAAAGGTATGAGTTATACTCCGCTTGCGGAAGAAGCACAAGCATAGTCAGACCGTCGATATTGGCATAACCCGCATACATCATCTCCCCCGAAATCTCTGCCCATGCTTTTCCGCGCCCTTGGGACATCTGCCTGTACCAGCTTGCTGCGCTCACATCTGTACCAATCAGCTCTGATTTTTGGCTGTAGATAATCACCCCGTCTTGAATCAGCGACGCTCTGCCCGTCAGACCTACATTCAACCCCGCTGCTACGTGAGAAATGTCAAGATTTTGGCGAAAGTCTTTCACCGCCTCTGCATCAAAGCCGAGCTGTATGAACCCGCCTGCGTCGGTACGCGCTACTCCGAAATAGAGCATAACGTCGCCGGAAATAGCGTCTTGGCGCGGCTCTTCCGTAACCTCATAGTTAGGGTTGGCTAAAATCCGCGCATACACAGTATCAGCGGGATAGACATAGCCGTAATAATCATCGAAGTTACTGCCGACTATTTCACGATTGGCGTTGACTACATTAAGCTCATGAATACCCATCATGTCTGCGATGCTCTGAAAAAACGCATGGTCGCTCAAATCTAACGCATTTTCCTGCGCTTTGAGGAGTAAAAGTTCTGCAAAGGAATGCCCGAGAGCCAAGTTCTTTTCGCTAATCTCTCGCAGAACAACATCTTCTGTACGTTCTGCCCGCGCAATCTCACTGATTATCATGTCTAAGCTTCCGTCAAGAATGTTGTCGGTTATTTCGTCAATGGTCGATTTCGTCGCGCTGTAGCTGAGTACTGTAGTAAGTAACGTCGAGAGCAGGAGCAGTGCCAGAATCGGCAGTGCGATTTTCCATTTAAGTTTCATGTGTGTAAAATCCTTTCGGGGGCGCAAAGCACCGTAAACTATACTGATTATAACATACTTTTTCAAAAAATACAAGGGGCTTCCGAAATTTTAACAAAAGCCGCTTGCGCGTTACTGACTCCTGCGAATATCATAAGCCCGCAAACCACAAAAGCAACCCCTAACCCAAATATCCCGAGTTCCCCTATTACATGAAAC
>WQXP01000113.1 GCA_009784765.1 Oscillospiraceae bacterium
GAACCGGCCGCCTCGAGAGAGAGCGGAGAAGATATTCGGCTCAAGTATCGTTTTCTTGATTTGCGCAACAAAGCTATGCAAAATGCGCTGGTGCTTCGCGCAAATGTTATTTCGCATATGCGTTCGCTCATGAACGAAGGCGGCTTTCTCGAAATGCAGACACCTATTTTGTCGGCGTCGTCGCCCGAGGGGGCGAGGGATTTCTTAGTTCCGAGCCGCAAACATCACGGGAAGTTCTACGCCCTTCCGCAAGCTCCGCAGATTTTCAAGCAACTCCTCATGGTGTCGGGGTTTGAGCGATATTTCCAGATTGCCCCTTGTTTTCGCGACGAAGATGCGCGTGCAGATCGCACGGCAGGGGAGTTCTACCAGTTAGATTTAGAGATGGCGTTCGCGACTCAAGAAGATGTGTTCGCGGTGGGTGAGGCGGTTATGTCGGAGCTGATTGCACGGCATTCGACGCACACTTTAGGCGAAGTTGTACAGATTTCTTACAAAGACGCGATGTTGCGCTATGGGACGGATAAACCTGATTTGCGCAATCCTTTGATTATAATTGACGTTTCGGAGCTGTTCGCGGACAGCGATTTCAAGCCGTTTGCGGGGAAAACCGTCCGCGCATTGCGGGTTCCGAAAATGGCGGCGAACGAGAAAGCGAGCAAGAATTTCTTCAAGGGCCTCGAAGAGTTCGCGATTTCCATTGGCATGAAGGGCTTGGGGTATGTCAAGGTGGGTGAAAACGGAGAGTTTCTCGGGCCGATTGACAAGTTTCTCACTGATGAACAACGAGCCGCTCTCAAGGAGCGGGCAGGGTTGGAGCAGGACGATGTTCTCTACTTTGTGGCAGAAGCGGCGGCAGCAGACGCTGCCAAGTATGCGGGGCAAATTCGCGCAGAGGTTGCGGCGAGGTTAGAGCTGTTCGCGCCGGGGCTTGAGGGCGGGTTCAAGGCTTGTTGGATTACCGATTTCCCTTTTTATGAAGCCGACGAGCGGGGCAATCCTCAGTTTGGGCATAATCCTTTCTCTATGCCTCAGGGTGAGTTGGCGGCTCTCGAGAGCCAAAACCCACTCGAGATTAACGCATACCAGTATGACTTTGTTCTCAACGGTGTTGAGCTTGCCTCGGGGGCGGTGAGGAATCACAACCCTGATGTTATGCTCAAAGCCTTTGAAATAGCGGGGTTCACGGCGCAGGACGTGGCAGACAAGTTCGGGGCTTTGTACTCGGCGTTTAAGTACGGCGCGCCGCCTCATGCGGGAATGGCGTTCGGGGTTGACAGGCTGCTCATGTTGCTTCTCGACGAAGAAAACGTCCGCGAAACAATCGCTTTCCCTCTCAATTCGAATGGGCAGGACGTTCTGTTGTCTGCGCCGAGTGAAGTCAGTGAGCTTCAGTTGAGAGAAGCGCATATTAAGGTGAGGTAGCAGGCAAGGAAGTCGGGCTTTGCCCGACGACGCGCAGCGAACTGAGGCGTTAGCCGAAGTGAGCGGAGTTAAAGCAGGCATTATTTTTGCAAAAAATAAAATAAATAATTCAACAAAAGGAGAAAAACTATGAAAAACTTCAAAAAAAGGTTGACCGCAATCTTGTTGACAGCCGCGTTGTTCCTGACGTTGCTGCCGACAGCAACAGTAAGCGCGAACGACAGGCGTACCGATTTTCCCAGCACCCCCTTCCAAATCAATGATGGTCTGAACGTACTTAGATACATCATCGGCTTGCCTTGCACACTTCGTGACGGCGGCGACGGCACGCCTCACTTAGCGAACGGCTATTGGGAGTATGAAAACATTCAACAGGATACCCCCGGAGTCAACATCAACAATGCGCTTCACATTCTGCGTTCGATTATCGGGCTGCCTAATACGGCTATTCGCCGTGTTTGCACAGTCAATGCCTTCACGGGTGCGGCTCCCGGTTGTGGTGAAAGACCTGTTTGGGTTTCTTTCAGAGCCGGTGTTACAGCGACGCAAGTACCCGCCGGACAAAACAACGGGTTCTGGTATCAACTCAACTGCGGGTGTGTGGAAATTGTTGACACAAACTTCAACTTCACCGGCAGCATCAGCCTTAACAACACAGTCAGAACCGGCAGCCTCACTGCAGGCGGAAATGCTGCCGGCGATATGACTTTCACTCGCCCTGCTACTCTTCCTGACTGGATTGAGATTTCTGTAAACGGCGGCGTGATTACTGCGACTCTCGGTGCAGGCGCACCTGCGAGCTTTGCGGGTACTTTCGACATTCCTGTTTCGCGCGGCGGTCATAACGCGACGGCAAGAGTGGAAGTAACACTCACTGACGGCGGCGGAACGACTACTACGCCAATCGGTGGTACTACTACTACTACTACGCCAATCGGTGGTTCTCCGGCTTCTACTACTACTGTGAGCGGAACTACCGGGACTACTACTACAGGGTCGCCGGCTTCAACTACAATCCCGACTACTGCTCCTGACTTACTCGGTGCTTGCCGCAACACAGCAGGCCCTGCTGCTGCAGGAATGCCCATGGGTGCTTGTAACACTAACGGCCCGATTTGCCCGCGCTGCGGATACTGCCACCCCTGCGATTGGGCGTGGTTCGGCTCGAACCAATGTAAAGTCTGCCACACCGGTTCTGACTGTGCGGCGTACTACGGAATCGCATTCTGCGCAATGTGCCTCAACTGCGAAGATGACTGTACTTGCGGAACGCTTCAACGCTTCCCGCCGGCGGCTCAAACAGGAACCTGCACCCATTGCAGACAAGCGGGCAAAAACGTATGTAAAGACTGTAGCTTCTGCTGGGAATGCCTCTACCTGACTCCTGAGTTCGAAGCAAATCAAGACCCGTGGGGCCTCGTGATTTGCGGCGTGTGCAACTCTTGCGGCGGCTGTAAATCAGTCACCGGCGGTCGCCCTTGCTAACAACGAGACATGGGCTTGCTGCTCGATGACATTATGCTGAAACGACTGATTGTTCTCCTTTCTCTTTTTTCCCTCGCGGCTCTCGCCGGGTGTGATTTGCTCGGCGTGGGTAACGGGGGCTTGGGAGAAGCAGGGAACTTGCAAATTGTGTTCGACGAGGTTGTCGAAAATGTCGAAGGATTAGACGAAATTGTCGCTTACATGAGCGACAATTTCTTCATGTCTGCTAAAATGCGGCTGTCTTCCATTGAACTGTGGGACGAACTCGAGCTTTATTACGGCGACAACGTACAACTCTCGATGAAGCGCGGGATTGGCGGGCTTGGAATCGAGTATCGCGAAATCGGCGGTTTGGTTGAGGCGACGATTTTTCCCGTTTATGAGATGTTTCAGTACATTATCATTTCTCATGAACGCGCTGCACCCGAAATGCTGAACGCCGACGAGACGAAAGTCTACGAAGCGGCGAAAGATATAGTCCGCGCTGTCGATGTTCGCGAAACGACGCTCTGGGACAGAGTGTACGCCCTTCATGAGTATCTCAAGGCAAACATTGTTTATGAACATGGCTACGCCGACAATCCCTCTGCTTTCGATGTTTACGGCGCGTTGATTGACGGGCGGGCAGTCTGCCAAGGGTATGCTCAGGCGTTCCGATTGCTTCTGCACTTAGCGGGAATCGAGAGCGTAATCGTAACAGGACGCGCCGGCGGCGAACTCCACGCATGGAACTTGGTTAATTACAGCAGCAGTTCCGCCTCAGCGCGGTGGTATCACGTCGATGTTACCTGGAACGACCGGGACGACGCGGATTCCAACCGCTTCTTTAACGTGAGCGATGAGGTTCTCGGCGACACACACACATGGAAGCGGGGTTACTTCCCCCACGCTGATTCGATGTACATGAACTACTTTCAGTATCGCGGAATAGTCGCGGATACGGGCAACGGGCTTGAACAGCTTTTCGGGGCGGCGTTTTCCCGCGGGCTGAATTTCATCGAGATTGTATGCGCATTTCGCGTCGGGCAAGACAATCTGCGCTTTCTGCCTTTCGGGGCGAGCTACGCAATCACGCCCTACGGCAACGCTGAATTGCTGACGATTAAATTCGAGGAGGGGTGAATCATGGAAAGCACGAAAACAGCCGGGCTTTATATCCACGTCCCTTTCTGTAAGGGCAAATGCCCATACTGCAAGTTCTACTCTCGTAAGTTTCCCGAATATGACGAAACAACCGCCCGTTCATTCAAACAGGCGGTTATTCGTGATGTTCGCGATTGGTCACAGCGCGAAAACCTCACCTTTGACACTGTCTTTTTTGGGGGCGGAACACCGTCCCTTTTGTTCCGCGAAGCCGCCGACATAATCGCCGCTGCCGGGCGTACTTATGATTGCGAAATCACGCTTGAAGCCAACCCCGACGATGTTACGCCGCAAATGCTCTCAACCTTGCGTGACGGGGGCGTCAATCGCCTGTCCGTCGGTGTCCAGTCTCTGAACGACCGCACTTTAGCCGCACTCGGGCGGCGGCACAGCGCGAAGCAAGCAATCACCGCCATTGAGGCGGCAGACAGGGCAGGGTTCGCAAACATTTCGGCTGATATTATGCTCGGTGTTCCCGGACAGACTGACAGCGAACTCCGCGAAACAATCGCCGCGCTGAAAAGCCTGCCACTCACCCATTACTCGGCGTATTTATTCGAGAGCGACTCGGCAGCCCCGGAGGATCTCATGGCGGAGTTATATCTCAC
>WQXP01000114.1 GCA_009784765.1 Oscillospiraceae bacterium
CGCGAAAGGCAAAGGCGATGAAGCGAAAATCAGCAGTGCGATTAAGAAAGTCCGCGAAGAAGACCCTGTTCTCAGCTATGAAAACAACGCTGAAACTCGTCAACGTGTTATAGGCGGTCTCGGTGACCAGCACTTAGATGTTGTCGTTTCTAAGATGAAAGCTAAGTTCGGAGCGGAGGTAGAACTCTCTGACCCGATTATCGCATATCGCGAGACACTACGCAAGAAAGTTACCGGTGTCGAGGGAACGCACAAGAAGCAGTCCGGCGGTTCGGGGCAGTATGGAAAAGTCGTTATGGACTTTGAGCCTCATGAAGGCGACGAGCTGCTGTTCGAAGAGAAAATCGTCGGCGGAACTGTGTCGAAACAGTTCTTCCCTGCAGTCGAAAAAGGCTTGAAAGAGAGTATTCTGCACGGAGCAGTCGCGGGGTATCCTGTTGTGCGTCTTAAAGCGACACTTATGGACGGCAAAATGCACCCGGTTGACTCGAAGGAAGTCGCCTTCATTTCGGCGGCGAAAATCGCGTTCAAAGCGGGAATGAAGCAAGCTTCACCCTGTCTGCTTGAGCCGATTTTGTCCATGAAAATCACTGTAGGAAATGACAATACGGGCGATGTTATGGCGATAGTCAACAAACGCCGCGGTTCTGTTCTCGGGCAGAACTCTGTGGGCAACAACATGATTGAAATTGAAGCGGAGATGCCTCAATCTGAAACGACGGATTTCGCACTCGTGATTTTGCAGATGACAAAAGGGCTCGGCAGTTTCACCCAGAAGTTCGCCCGTTACGAAACCCTTCCACCGGCACTTGAGGCTGATGTAATCGCGAATGCTCCTAAATATGAGCATGGTGAGTAAGCAAAACAAGAGCGATTCTTCCGTAGGGAGATAGCTTGACGGAGTAAGAGGTTTTTATGAAAACAGATAACAAACGCAAAAAGCTCAAGAAACTGCTCGCCTTGGTGATTTTCGCGATTGCGACCGTCGGGCTTGTCCTCGGGTTAGTTTTCCTCATTGATTGGGACACTCAGCCGGGGCAATCGGGGCAACAGGGCTGGGGCGACCACGTACACGGAGACGGTTGTGCGCACTGAAAAAATTACAAAGCGGTAAAATTTTCGCAAAAGGCTTGACAAAGCCAAAAATTCATGATATAATGACAATTGACAGTTAATGTACGCAGACAAGTTGACAGCCAAACTGACTGTCAACTGTCAACTGTCAATTGTCAACTGTCAATAGGGGTATAGTGTAGTGGTAACACTCCGGTCTCCAAAACCGTCATCGGGGGTTCGAGTCCCTCTACCCCTGCTTTTTAGCAGTATCGGCAAGAGTTAATGAAAAAGCGAGGTTTGTTTTTTTTATGAACAGAGCTATTTTTGAAAAGTTCGAGTATTGGCTCGAGAATGCAGTCAGCGACAATGATTTATCGCGCGAACTGCGTCAAATCATGTTAGACTTAAACGAAGCCAAAGGCGCAAACACTCCCGAGGCTCGTGAGAAACTCAAGCAAATTGAGGCAGATTTAGAAGACAGGTTTTACTGCGAACTGGAGTTCGGGACAGGCGGCTTGCGCGGAGTAATCGGCGCGGGAACTAACCGCATGAATCACTACACTGTCGCGCGGGCCACGCAAGGAATGGCAGATTTCGTTAAGTCGGGCAAAATCAACAATATTGCGGAAAAGACGCATTCAGTCGCGATTTCTTATGACAGCCGTCACAAGTCGGCTTATTTCGCGAAAGTCGCGGCGCAGGTTCTTGCGAAAAACGGGATTAAAGTGCGGCTGTTCAGCGAACTTATGCCGACGCCTATGCTCTCTTACGCGGTGAGGAGATTTCAGTGCGACGCAGGGATTATGATTACTGCGAGCCACAATCCTGCGAAATATAACGGCTACAAAGCTTATGGAAGCGACGGTTGCCAGCTCTCACTCGAAGATTCTGAGGCGGTGATTGAGCGGATTAAAAAGCTTAATATGTTCACAGATGTTCGCTTGGCAGATTTCGACGAAAGCTTTGACGGCGGGTTGATTACCCATATCGGGAATGATTTTAATGATATGTATTTCGACGAAGTCAAGGCGCAGTCAATTCATGAGAGCGTTTGCAGCGAAGTCGCGCAGGGTGAAGGCGGGTTCAAGGTTGTTTTCACGCCTCTTAACGGTGCGGGTAACAAACCCGTCCGCAGGCTGCTCAAAGATATTGGAATCACAGATGTGATTGTTGTTCCTGAGCAAGAGAAGCCTAACGGCGCATTCCCGACTTGTCCTTACCCTAACCCGGAATTTAAGGAAGCGTTGGAGCTTGGGCTGCGGCTCTGCAAAGCGGAGAATGCCGACTTGCTTCTCGCGACTGACCCGGACGCTGACAGAGTCGGCATTGCAGTCCGTGACGAGTTCGGCGATTATTGCTTGTTCTCAGGGAACGAAGTGGGTGCTATGTTGCTCGAATATATTTGCCGCGAACGCAAACAACTCGGGACTTTGCCGAATCGCCCCATCGCAGTTAAGAGCATTGTTTCCACCGCGATAGCAGATAAAATCGCCGCGAAATACGGGGTGATTATGAAAGATACACTCACAGGCTTTAAGTTTATAGCAGGAATTGCAGGGGAACTCGAGAAGCAGGGTAAAGGCGAGGTTGACAGGTTTATCTACGGGTTCGAAGAAAGCTACGGCTATATGGCAGGGAGCTACGTTCGCGATAAAGACGCGATTTGCGCTTGTATGCTCATTTGTGAGATGGCGGCGTTTTACCGAAGCAACGGCAGTTCTTTGATTGAAGCACGCAAGAAAATGTATGAAGATTACGGCTATTATCACAACCTCACGCAAAATCTTGAGTTTGTCGGCTCTGCGGGAATGCGAAAAATGGCAGACATTATGAACTCGCTCCGCAAATCTTACCCGAGCAGCGTCAGTGGGCTGAGAGTCGTTACTTTCACCGACTATGAAGCGAAGACAATCACCGATGTCCTGAGCAAAACAAGCACTCCTACAGGGTTGCCCAAGTCTAACGTCGTTAAGCTTGAGTTCGAAGACGGTTCAAACATCATCGTGCGGCCGTCCGGGACAGAACCTAAACTCAAAGTTTATTATACCTGCATAGGCAACACCCACGGCGAGTCCGTTATACTTCAGAAACAACTCCAAGGGGAGTTCGATAAAATCATAGGCAAATAAGCTAACAGAAACAATAAGGAGGGTATTTCTAATGAAAAAAAGCAACATCAGCAAGGTTTTAATCGCGATGCTCACAGCATTCGCAGTGGTATTCTCGTTCGCAGCTTGCGGAGGCGGAGGAAACGATAACCCCACCACTCCTGCTTCAGAGACCGGCGGAGGAACGCCTGCATCTAATCCGGAAGACGATAATGGCCCCGCCCCTGATTTACGCCTCGAGCGCCAAGACGTTCTTGAGTTCGGTTTAATGCGCTTCGCGTCGGGAACTGCAGTCATTGAAGACGGCGGAACTTCCAACATAGGCGGAAACATGAACACGGCCGGCGGCGGCTTTATTCGTCAAGCAGGATTCCAGGGCTACGGTAAACCCGCTGACGGTTACGCTTGCACCAATACTCGTCGTAATTGCGCGCAGTGCGGCGAAGGTGAAACTTGCGAAGATGACCCCGACGGTCTGTGGGGAACACTCGTGGCGCAAAATGGCGAAATCTGGAGCAATATCGCACGCATCGAAGCGACTTTCTACCTCTCAGGTGAAGGCGACCCCGAAGATGTCGGCAACCTCGAAACATGGATGATTCCGGGGGGATTGCTTGAGTTCAAATGGGCACAAAGCAACAAGAACCTTCTTTCGCAGTTTGACGAAGGCAACGGCGGCGACGGTCTTGATTGGGGGCTTCATATGACTGCTGTTTGGGATTTCGAAGACTACGCTCTGAAAAGCGGCGCCCCTAACACTGCGCGTTTCGAACCCGGCACCTATCTTTTTAATATGGCACCCATCGACATTAACGAAGATGACGACGATAAAGACCCTGAGTTTATCGGCGGCGGAATTAACAGCTTCGGCTTCCAAATCAAGAACGATAATCCTTTAGAGAGCATTTCCGTAGGCATTAACTGGACAGATGTTTACATCTACGTTTTTGACCTCGACCTGTACAACGAACACCTCGCAGAAGTTTCTGCAGAAACAGGCAGAACTCCTTCCGCTAACACCGAAGGGCGCATAATACAGGTGAGCTGAGTATGATGGGATGTTTTTCAGCAAATCCGCTTGCTTTCGGCGCAGGCGCAGACATTGGCGACATTGAATTTAACCCCGCTATGGGTGTGGAAATGGCAATTATTCCCGCTGCAATCGCACTCGGTGTCTTAGTTGCACTTTTTGTGGTGGACAAAGTCCGCAAGAGCAAAAAATAATAGGCAATAGCAAAAAGCTGCAAAGTCAATCGACTTTGCAGCTTTTCTTGTGCTTCGGAGAAGGAGGGAATTGAACCCTCGCGCCCTTTAACAAGCCTACTCCCTTAGCAGGGGAGCCCCTTCACCGCTTGGGTACTTCTCCTTGCGACTGCCTTGCGACTTCGCTCGCCTTTCGGCTTGCTGCGCGTCGTCGGGCAAAGCCCGACTTCCTTGCGCGACTTCGCTCGCCTTTCGGCTTGCTGCGCGTCGTCGGGCA
>WQXP01000115.1 GCA_009784765.1 Oscillospiraceae bacterium
CCATTGTATATGGTATTGTGTGCGTTGCACGGGCTGTCATTCGGGACGCTGTACGCGCCGTTTCAAGCAGTAATGTGGGGACTGACTTTCGAGGGAATGCTCGCCTGGATTATCGCAGGGCTTCCCTTCGATGTAGTTCACGCCGTCGGAAACTTTGCCGCAGGGGTATTGATTGTTCCTTTGGCGATGTTGCTGAAAAGGCTTGAAAAAGCCAAAGAGCATTGAAGTGATGATAAAAATTTCAAAAAAGTATTGACAAGTAGAAAAAAGTATGGTACAATACTACGTAATGGACGTAGTTGTGACGTTCGGATAAACAAAATTGCATTTACTCGAAAAAGAAACACCCGGGTGGTCAGACCCGGGTGTTTCGCTTTGATTAGTGATGTTGTGCGAAGATTTAATCCTCATCGCGTTTGTCCAGCCACTTGCGGATTATGATGTACACCAGTACGTCCGCTACGACAGTTGCAATGATTGTTGTGAAAAACTGCATTTACTCTCACCTCCTTTCAGGCGATGACTTCAACACGTTTTTATTTTACCACTGTTTTATTTTTTTGTCAAGTGCCCCATTAAAAATTTCATAACCCCTTGACAAGACGGAAAGATTGTGATATAATCAATAGTAATATCTTGCTTTTACCTTACTTTCGAAAGGAATAAAAAACAAATGGCAGTAAAAATCAATACCGCTTTTTTAGACGGCTACGTCCGTGAAGACGAGCTGAAAACAATCGCACCCCAAGTCGCGCTTGCCCATGACGCGCTTCACAGCGGAACAGGCGCAGGGAACGACTTTCTCGGGTGGCTGAACCTGCCGCGAGATTATTACAAAGCAGAGTTCGCACGAATCAAGACAGCCGCCGCGAAAATCCGCAGTAACTCAGAGTTAGTAATCGTCCTCGGAATAGGCGGGAGCTACTTAGGCGCGAGAGCAGTCATTGAAGCTCTCAACGGAACGCTGTATAACTCGACAGCGAAAAAGCGTGGAAACCCTGAGCTTTATTTCGCAGGGAGCAGCCTGTCGCCCTCTTACATGAACGAAGTTCTGTCGCTGATTGACGGACGGGACTATAGCGTGATTGTCGTGAGCAAATCAGGAACTACGACGGAAACGGCACTCGCGTTTCGGGTGTTCAAGAAGCTCGTGGAAGACAAATACGGCGACGCGGCAAAAGAACGCATATTCGCGATTACAGACAAAGCCCGCGGAACGCTCAAAGCCCTCGCGGACAAGCAGGGATATGAAACATTCGTGATTGCTGATGATGTGGGCGGGCGATATTCGGTGTTGACTGCTGTGGGGCTTCTCCCGATTGCAGTGTGCGGGATTGACATTGACGCACTCATGAAAGGTGCGGCACAGGCAATGACAGACTTCGCCCAACCCGATTTAGAAAGCAATGCTTGTAATAAATATGCGGCTTTGCGCAGTTTACTTCTGCGCAAGGGCTTCGCGGTGGAAATGCTCATAAGCTATGAAAACTCTTTCATGATGATGAATGAGTGGTTCAAACAACTCTACGGTGAGAGCGAAGGCAAAGACGGCAAGGGGCTTTTCCCCGCCTCCGCGATTTTCTCAACAGACCTGCACTCTCTAGGGCAGTTCGTGCAGGACGGAAGCAATATCATCTTCGAAACTGTAGTGTGGTTCAAAAACACCGACTGTGATTTCTTCTTGGAAAACGACGCAGACAACGCCGACGGGCTGAACTTCCTTTCGGGGCAGAATATGTCGGTGGTGAATGAGAAAGCGTTTCTCGGAACTTTGCTTGCGCATACCCCTAAAGGCGGCGACGGCGGGAAAACGCCGAACATTATTCTTGAGGTCGACAAGCTCGCGGAGTTTGAACTCGGTTACTTGCTGTACTTCTTCGAGAAAGCTTGTGCGATTTCGGGATATATGCTCGGGGTGAACCCATTCGACCAACCGGGAGTAGAGTCTTACAAGAAGAATATGTTTGCACTGCTCGGCAAACCGGGGTTTGAAGTGCAAAAAGCGGAGTTAGAAGCAAAACTCGGCGGTTAATACAACAAAAATAAACATTCGGGAGGTTGAAAGACAATGATTAAACTGATTTTAGGTAAAAAAGGCACCGGAAAAACAAAGTTGCTCATTGAGGCGATTCGCTCGGCACAATCGGAGAGCAAAGGCAACGTGGTGACTATTCAGACGGGGCGTTCCCTTAACAGTGAGGTTAAGCACGATGTTCGTTTAATCGACATTGAAGACTACGGCGTGTGCGACTGTGACGGAATGTCCGGCTTCGTGGCGGGGATTATGGCGTCGGATTATGACTGTACGCACATTTTCATAGACGGGATTCTTCGCATAGTCGGCGAAGATGACAGACGTGATATGGACAAGGTTTCGAAAATGCTCGGCAAAATCGACCGAATTTCGGGCGAAAACACGATTGTTACGCTGACTTTGTCGGCGGATATTGACGAGTTGATTGAGGATATTCGCAAATATTCGTAAAAGTTTTCGAAAATTTCCGAAAGTTCGCAAATTTTTTTACGAAAACCCTTGACAAAGCAAATTTTGTATGGTAGAATATAGGTTGTGTAATTTATTTCAATCCAACTTTATAAGAGGTGAAAAAATGGAAATAGTAGAACTCATCAGTGCAATTCTTTTGATTCTGTCTTGCGTATTGATTATAGTAATCGTGTTTTTCCAAGGCGCGCAAAAAGGCGGAATGTCGCAGTCAATCACGGGGCAAAGCTCAGATAACTATTATCAGCGCAACATGGGGCGTTCGAAAGAGATGAAACTCAAGAAAGCCACAACTGCGCTTGCTGTGCTGTTCTTTACAGTGGCGATTGCCGTCAACGTAATCGCGGTGCATTTCGGCGGAACTCCCGCTGATGAACCGACCCCCGAACCGCCGCCTGCGAGCGACCCTGCGACACCGGCAGACGACGACTCTGCGGCACCGCCAGACGACGACCCGACCGAATCGGGGGACGAATAAAATCAACAACAACATTAAGAGGGCGGACTTTGTCTGCCCTCTCTCTGTAAATAGGAGGGCATTATGTCTAAAAAGCCAAAGAAAGCTAAATCGCCGCTTAAATCCAAGCCGAAAGCTAAGGCTAAGGCTAAGGCTAAGAAAAGCTTCGAACTTAAAGGCGAAATTGTCCGAATGGGGCGGACTCACGGATTTATTCGCGAAATTCCATTCAAGGAAGTTAAAGAAGAGCCGCAGGAATACTTCGTGTCGGGGCGGGATTTGCTCGGTGCGGTAATCGGCGACGTGGTTCTGTTCGAGAGAGTGCAGTCGCGGTTCGAACGTACAGAGGGCAGCTTGCAGGAGGTGCGGGTTACTCGTGTTCTCAAACAGACTAAAGAGCTTCTGACAGGGGTAATCGTCGCGGACGCAACTACGGGTGAGCTTTGCTTAGCCCCTGACAGCTTCGGTGCGAGGTATCCGTTGGAAATCGCAAAACAAGAGCGGTGCCCCAAAGGGCGGGCTTTGCCCGACCGTAGGGGCGAGCTTGACGAGAACGCGGGCGGGATTGCAGACTATGCGGCGGGGGACAAAGTCGCCTTTACGCTGAAAAGCCGCGGTGAAAAGCATCATCTCCATATCGCCGAAATCACGAGTGTTTTCGGGGAAGCGAAAAAAGCACGAGTCTGCGTTGCGGCATACTTGGAGGAAAAGCGGATTACCACGACATTCCCGACTGCCTGCGACAGCGAAGCAAAAGACTGCGGAGAAATCATTGATGAATGTGAAATCCCCAAGCGCGTAGATTTGCGCGATATGCCGATTTTCACCATAGACGGTGCTGATACTAAGGATATAGATGACGCAATCAACATAGAACGTGTGCGAGGCGGGTATCGCCTCGGGGTGCATATCGCAGACGTGTCCCATTACGTTACTCACGGGAGTGAGCTTGATAAAGAAGCTTTCGAGAGGGGAACAAGCGTCTATATCGCAGACTTAGTCGTGCCGATGTTGCCTAAAGCTTTATCGAACGGGATTTGCTCTCTCAATCCTGATGTTGACAGGCTTGCCTTCTCGTGTATCATGGACGTAGGCAAAAGCGGCGAGCTGAAAAGCTTCGAGTTCAAAAAAAGCGTGATTCGCTCAAAAGTGCAAGGGGTGTACAGCGAAATCAACGAGATTTTGCGCTGCCGAAAGAGCCGTAAACGCCCCGCCGCAGAACTCGGCGAAAAATACGCAGAGGTGAAAGACCAGTTAGTGATTATGCTCGAACTTGCGCAAACGCTCAAAGCGGCGCGAGCGGGGCGCGGTTCGCCGTCGTTAGAGTCGGCAGAACCGAAAATCATCTGCGACGATGAGGGCAGGTGTGTTGATATAATCCGCCGCGAAACAGGTGAAGACATAGTCGCCGAAGGTATAATCGAAGAGTTCATGTTGCTTGCTAATAACGCCGCTGCGCGTTTGGCTATGGAGATTAAACTCCCCTTTGTTTATCGCGTTCATGAGCAGCCCGCAGTCGAGAAGTTGACGCGCCTGTCCGAAACGCTGGCAGGTCTCGGAATTTCGACAGGGGAACTCAAACCCACGGCAGAGAGCCTCTCGAATGTGATTAAAGTCGTCGGTGAGCAGTTCCCCGACAAGTTAGATGTTATTAACATGGC
>WQXP01000116.1 GCA_009784765.1 Oscillospiraceae bacterium
CCGGGCAAGACCCTTATGTTCATGGGGCAAGAGTTTGCGCAGCACATGGAGTGGAACTATAAAAACGGGCTTGATTGGGACGTTCTCGCTTTTGATGAGCATAAAAAACTTCACGACTTTGTTTGTCAAATGAACGCCTTCTACCTTGCGTCCAGTGAACTTTGGGAAAATGAGAGCGACTGGAGCTGCTTTAACTGGGTTGTTCCCGATGACAACGAAAATTCGGTGATTGTATTCCGGCGTATTAACTCTGTAGGTGATGAACTGATTGTCGTGTGTAACTTCCTGCCTCGCGACCATCCGGACTATACCTTCGGAGTGCCTCATGCGGGGCAATATGAGGAAGTCTTTTCAACCGACGCAGTTGAATTCGGCGGAAGCGGAGTTCATAACGGCGTTCTGACAACTGTGAATAAGCCAAAACACGACGAACCTTACTCCCTTACTGTAAAAATCCCGCAATCGTCGGCGTTCTTTTTGAAGCGCGTCAAGCCTGCGGAGAATGACAGTAAGAATGAGAAATAGAGCCAAAATAAATTGCAAACTGCAGAAGGGTATGGTGTAAAATATGAAACACGTTAAAAAAGAATGTGTGGCAATGATTTTAGCGGGAGGGCAAGGAGCGAGGCTCTATGCACTCACACAGGAAATGGCGAAACCCGCAGTTCCCTATGGGGGAAAGTATCGGTTAATCGACTTTCCTCTATCTAACTGTGTCAACTCAGGATTTGATACGGTAGGTGTTCTGACGCAGTATCTGCCTTTAGTACTCAACGAGTACATAGGCAACGGACATCCGTGGGGGTTAGACCGCGCTCACGGAGGTGTCCATGTACTCGCGCCTTACGAGAGTTCAGGCGGCAAATCCTGGTATTCGGGAACGGCGAACGCCATTTACCAGAATATCAACTTTGTTGACCGCTATAACCCCGAATACGTCGCGATTTTAGCGGGCGACCATATCTACAAGATGAACTATGCCAAAATGCTTGAGCATCACAAGGCTCAGGAGGCAGATGTTACAATCGCCGTGATTGAGGTTCCGTGGGAGGAAGCGTCGCGCTTCGGGATTATGGCGACAGACGAGAGCGGCGTAATCACCGAGTTCGCGGAGAAACCTGCAGAGCCTAAATCTAACCTTGCGAGCATGGGTGTGTATATCTACTCATGGGCGACGCTGAAGAAATACCTCATCGCGAATGAAAAAGACGAAACCGCAAAGAAAGACTTCGGGGGGAATATCATTCCCGATATGCTTAAAGATGGTTGCAAATTAGTCGCGTATAACTTCGATTCTTACTGGAAAGATGTCGGAACAATCGACAGCTTGTGGGAAGCGAATATGGATTTGCTCAACCCGAAAGTTCCTCTTGATTTGTATGACCCGCAGTGGCGCGTATATTCGCGTAATCCTGTTATGCCGCCCCATTATTGCGGCGAAAGCTGCACGATTGAAAACGCCATGATTTCCGAGGGGTGCAACATCGACGGGCTTGTAGACTCGTCTATCCTCTTCGCGGGGGTAACCGTTGAACAAGGTGCGGCAGTCCATGACAGTATTGTGATGCCGGGTGCAGTCGTCAAGAAAGGTGCAGTGGTGCAATACGCGATTATCGGCGAGGATACGGTAATCGGTGAGAATGCAAAAATCGGCGAACGCCCCGAGTCCGTCAAAGACAAGGAAAATTGGGGAGTGGCAGTAGTTGGGCATGGTGTCGAAATCAAGAAAAAAGCAGTCGTTGCCGCTAAAGCGATGATTGACAAGTGAAAGAGCGAGCATGATTGATTCAGGCACGCTTTGAAGCACAAAAAGTAATTACAATGAGGTGAGAATTTATGGCAAGTAAGAACAGAAGTGTAGCGGGAATCATTTTCGCGAATATGCACGACTCGACTATAACAGACCTAACCAAACTCAGAACAACGGGGAGCGTTCCCTTTTGCGGAAAGTATCGCTTGATTGACTTCCCGCTGTCTAACATGGCTAACTCCGGTGTTTCGTCGGTAGGTGTCATTACTAAATCCAACTATCAGTCGTTGCTCGACCATCTCGGGGCGGGCGGCGAGTGGGATTTGTCGCGCAAAACAGGAGGGCTTCTTCTGCTTCCTCCTTTCGGGAACGCGGCGGACGGCTACGCTTCCGGCGGGCTTTATCGCGGCAGGCTCGAGGCTTTGGCGAATGTCATTCGCTTCATCGAACGTGTTCCCGATGAATACATCATCATGTGTGATTGTGATGTGGTGACTAATATTGATTTCAAAGAGGTTTTGAAATACCACATTAAAAAAGGCGCAGACATTACTGCTGTTTATGGCAGAGGCAGCTATAATCACGATGAACTGCGGACAAAAACAGTCCTCAACATCAACCAAGACGAGCTGATTTATGATGTGCTGATTCGCCCGAGTGCGACGCAACTGCTCTCCAAGACAGGAACGGGCGGAGCAACCGAAGGCGAAAACACTCGTGCTGATGCGAATGTCAGCCTCAATATGTTCCTCATGAGCAAGGAACTTCTGCTGAGCTTGGTGAAAGAATGCGCCAGCCGCAACCTCTATAATTTTGAGGTAGACATTATCCAGCACCGCTGCAAAGAAATGAAGATTTTCGGCTACAAATGCGAGGGGTATTATTCGCAGATTGACAGTATACTCAGCTATTTCAGAGCGAACATGGAACTCATGGATGCCCGGAAGCGTGCCGCAGTCTTTAACGCTGATGACCCGATTTACACGAAAATCCGCGACGAAGCCCCTGCACGATACGGGCTTGATGCTTGCGTTACCAATTCGCTCATTGCCGACGGCTGTATCATCGAAGGAATGGTGGAGAACTGTGTCTTGTTCCGGGGCGTGAAAGTCGGCAAACACGCGGTAGTCCGCAACAGCATTATCATGCAAGATGCGATTATCGGTGAAAAGTGTGAGGTTAATTACGTGATTGCCGACAAGAACGTAACTCTCGGAAGCTATCGCACACTCGAGGGAACAGAGAACTATCCGGTGTTTGTTGACAAAGGTGCAAGGGTGTAGGAATTGAATGTAACCACACTGTAATTAACTTGTAATCGAATATTCATTGACTTTGGCTGCTTTATGTGATAAACTTACATAACGCAGCCAATATTTGTTTCAAAACTGCGTCTATATACATAAGAACAGCAATAAACTGTAAAAGGAGAACATATCTATGACAACCCGAACCAAAACAACAATCATAATCATTTCACTGCTCCTGACTCTCGCATTCGCCGCGACAATCACAGGGTGCGGCGACAGCTATGAAAACATGGGAGCAGCCCTCGAAGCCGACCGCAATCACGCTTTAGACGGCGGTAACGCTGACAGACTCACAGGCAACCCGGGTTCTGACGAAAGCGGTTGGAGCGGCGGCTATGACGACGAATGGGGTGAAATGCCCACTAAAGATTGGGACGACACAGTCGCAGGCTCGAACGTACCGGAGGTTCAGCGGCATATAATCCGCAATGCCTTCATGCAAGTCGAAACTGATGAAAGCCTCTCCGCCACAGAGCTGTACGCCCTTGTTCTCGCAAGAGCAAACGCACTCGGCGGACACGAAAGCGCGGCGGAATCACAATCTCGGGAGCGGCTCTCGACTGTTCGGGCGACACTGCGCATTCCCCCTGAGAAACTCGACGAGTTCATGGACTACGTCGGCGAAAACGCAGAGGTAATCCAGCGCAAAATCGACACAGACGATGTTACGGCAGAGTTTTACGATTTGCAGACGCGCCTTGAAACGAAGCGCGGAACCCTCGGCGCGTATTTCAATCTGCTCGAAAAAGCAGAGGAACCCGAAGACATAATCCGCGTTCAGCGAATCATAGATACAATCACTGAGGAAATCGAAGCAGTCGAGGGCAGAATGCGGGTAATCCGCGGGCTGACTGATATGGCGACTGTTCGGCTCGAGATTAAGCAAGTGTTCGAACCCTTAGTACCCGAAGCTGAACCCCGCCGCGAAGTCGATTGGAGTGCCCTTAGCTGGGGCGATGTGGGCTGGCTCATTCGAAACGGATTTATCACCGTCGTAAGCGCAATCGCGACTATATTCCAGTGGCTGATTGTGATTGTCGCGGTAACATCACCTCTGTGGGTGCCTGTTTTGATATTGATTCTTGTTTTAGTGAAGCGCGGCAAAGCGAAACAAGCGAAAGCTCGAGAAGCATTCGAAATGCGAAAAAAAGCAGAAGCCGCCAATTCAAAAAAGGAGCAAAGCGATGAAATTCAGTAGTTATATGGGCCTCGCGATTGAGGAAGCTCAGCGGGGAATGGAAGCAGGACACGGCGGCCCTTTCGGGGCGATGATTGTACGGGTTGGCGGGGACGGAAGCATAGAAATTCTCGCAAAAGAGCATAACCGTGTTCTTGAAACCAACGACCCGACCATGCACGCCGAAGTCGCCGCTATTCGGAAAGCTTGCGGGACACTCAGGCGGTTTTCATTACACGATTGTGAGATTTACTCCACCTGTATGCCCTGCCCTATGTGCCTCGGCGCGATTATGTGGGCAAAAATCCCGCGCCTGTTCTATGGCTGTACCGCGAAAGACGCCGCCGAAATCGGCTTCGATGATGATTATA
>WQXP01000117.1 GCA_009784765.1 Oscillospiraceae bacterium
CAAAGACAACTTCCCCCGACTCAACCCCGAGTTTTTCGACAAAAAGCTCTTCGCCTTCTTTTACGCGATACTGCTTTCCGCCTGTTTCGATTACTGCGTACATTTGTTCTTCCCCTTTGTTTGTAAGACTCGCTGTGATTAGGCGTGCCTTTGTACTGATTCAGTTTAAGCACTTGAAAGCCCAACAACACGCGGCAATATTCATTTTACCATATATTTTCGTGCTTGTCAAGGGCTTTTTTGAATTTTTTGAAATTTTTTGTAATTAACCGACTATATACCCCAGACGGACATTGAAGGAAAACTTCGCGCCTTGCCCCAAATCCGATTCCACACGGATTTCCCCGCCCATTGCCTCGACAATCTGCTTACAAATCGCAAGCCCTAATCCTGTACCGCCGTGTGTGCGTGTGGTACTCAAATCCGCTTGCTCGAAAGCCTCAAACAGCTTGTGGCGGTGTTCGGGTGAAATGCCGATTCCATTGTCGGTGACTTCGACGCGCACCTCGCAAAAGCTGCTGCTCTTTTGTGCCGACAACACGTTCAGACAGATTTTGCCGCCTTTCGGAGTAAATTTGATTGCGTTAGACAGCAGATTCATAATCACCTGTGTCAGCAGTGTGTCATCTCCAATCACAATGGCGGGGATTTCTTTGTCGATGTTCACTGTAACTTCTTGCTCTTTCGCCTCACAGTCAACCCGAGTTACGTCAACAACCTTGCGAATCAACGCCGCGAAAGAAAACTCATTCTTTGCGATTTTGGTTTTATTCGCTTCTGCACTCGCAAAATCGAGTATGTCGTTTACAATCCTGAGCAAATGGGAAGATGATTCTTCGATTATGCTCAAAGAGTAATCTTTTTCTTCTGTATCACTTGCCCTTTTTCCTATGGCGGTCATACCCATTATCGCGTTCAAGGGTGTGCGGATTTCATGGCTCATGTTCGCTAAAAACTCGCTCTTGGCTTGGTTGGCGGCTTTCGCCTGCTCACGTGCGGCGGTGATTTCGGTAACATCGACAGAGTGTTGAAGATGCACTCTCCTGCCGTCCGTCCAGTTAATCAACCTGTCCACGTTTTGATAAGTGCGCTTTGTCAGGGTGCTGTTTTCTTCCCAAATCACGATTGAATCAGGCTCTTTCTCGAGGCGGAAACAGGGGCAGAATGCACACCTTTCCCTCAATCCTTCTTGGAAAACCTCATAGCAAATCTGCCCGACTCCGCTGCCTTCAATGCCGTAGTGCTTTTTCATCAAATCGTTTATGAAAAGTATTTCACCGGTTTCGGGAATGGTAACATAAATCATCGAATCTAAACCGTTTAACACGTTCTCCATTACACACAGCGTATTGTTGACATCTTCGCTCAAAGCATAGCGGTCAATCGCACTCACCATCATAAGGCTGACAGACTTCAAAATGTCAATGTCGTTTTCCGAAAACTCGCGTTCGTTCTTGCAGTCATCAAGGCTGAATAATCCCCAAAACTTGCCGTGCAAAAACAGCGGAACCATAACGACTGACTTGATTCCCAACACCTTCAAAAACTTTTGGTCGGCCGGCGGCATTTGCGAAATCATGCCAACAACGTATTCATCGCGAGTAAATCGCTCCTCCCAATCCAACCTGTCCTCTCCGAGGGGGTTGAGCAAGACGGCAGGTGTTTCACATGGGTTCGCCCCGATTTCGCTGAACCAACTGTAATCGCGGCGATAATGAAACCGCCCCTCCACCGACTCAACGCGCCAAATGTTGAATCTGTCAACGTCTACAGACTTGCATATGAGTTCCATCCCCTTTTTCAGCGACGGCAGAATGTCATCGTCGCCGCCAATCTCAAACAGTTGCACAGCAGCGGAATTGACTGCCTGCAGCATCTTCTCATGCCGCTCGATTGTGTTGCGTTCCGCGATTTTGAGCTGGTTATTAACCCGCATTCGGACAATCGCTGAATGAAAGGGCTTGGTGATATAATCCGCCGCACCCAGTGCCAGCCCTCTTTCCTCAGAGTCAATGCTGTCAAGCCCCGTAATGAAAATCACGGGAATGCCGCAGGTTTTACGATTGCTTTTTAATGCCGCGATTACCTCATACCCGTCCATTTCAGGCATGATTATGTCAAGCAGAATCAAATCGGGCATTTTTCGCTGTGCTGCTTCTAACGCTTTTGCGCTGTTCCTCACCGCGAACACGTTGTATTCTTCATCAAGAATGTCCGTGAGTTCGATTATGTTCGATTTCTCATCGTCAATTACAAGAACGCTGTATTTCTTAGATTTCACCAACTATACCAACTTTCTGCTTAAATATTGCAAGAGATTCCAGCGCACCATCGAAGTCATACTCCTCGATTTGCTCCGTAAGCATTTCCGTATCGGCAACGGCTTTCAGCGTGTCTATGAGCTTCAGGCATTTTGTATCATTGTCGCGCAAAAGCGGTTCGAGTGTTTCGAACAGTTTGCGGATTTCCGCCGCGTCTGTAATCGCGGATTGAACTGTGTCTTCTGCCTTCGCCTCAGCCAACAGCGGCGCTAATTCGTCAAGAATTTTGTCTAACTCTGATTTTATTGCCCTTTTCTGCTCATCGGTGAGGAAAATCCCGTCTTTCAAGGTCGTTTCCGCTGAAACAGCTGCGATTTTAAGCCGCTTCGCCCCGATTTGTGCCGCGTTGCTTTTCAGCGTATGCGCAATTCGGTGTGCCGTTTTCATGTCCCCGATTTCTAATGCGTTCTCCAAACTCTCATACGTTCCTTGATTGCTCTTAGCGAAGTTGATTTTCAGCTTTCTCTTAATCTTGTTTTCTTCTTCCGTTTGGCGGCTCTTGTCAATAGTCGTGTAATTCTTCACAGGAACGAACTTGACAAGGCATCTCCACAAATCGTTAGCCGTGAACGGCTTGCCGAGGGTGTCAGACATTCCGCTGCGTTTGTAAAGCTCCACATCGTTTGACATGATGTTAGCCGTCAATGCCACAATCGACGTTTTGATTTTCAGTTCCGCTATTTTCGCCGAGGCTTCCAAACCGTCCATAACCGGCATATGAATATCCATGAAAATCAAATCGAAAGGCTTTGTGCCGCTCTTGACTCGCTCCTCAATAACGCGAACGCCTTCTCTGCCGTTATGTGCCACGACGGTTCTCAGCCCGACTCGCGCTAAATGGTCGCATATAACCTGCTGATTGAGCGAGTTATCCTCACAGATTAGCACCTCACCGTCGAAATTCGGCTTCTCGTATTCGCTGACAACGATTTCCCCGTCGGATATGTCCGCCGTGTCGTCAATAAGCTCGAAAGCGATTTCAAAGGCGAATTTGCTCCCGATTCCGGGTGTGCTTTCGACACTCAGCGTACCGCCCATTAACTCAATGATGTTTTTGGTAATCGTCAACCCAAGGCCCGTTCCGCCGAATTTGCGCGTTATGCTTTCGTCCGCTTGCTTAAACGGCTCGAAAATTCGATTGATTTGCTCAGGTGTCATACCGATTCCGCTGTCTTTGATTTCAAAGCTGATTTTCGCATGGGTTTCGTCTATTCGATTCAGCGCGGCTAAGAGCTTCACTGTCCCTGCATTAGTAAACTTAACGGCGTTCGACAGCAAGTTCAGAATCACTTGACGCAAGCGAATCGGGTCGCCGATTAGCTTCTTGCCCACAGACGGCTCGGCGTAGCAGTACAGCAGAATGCCTTTTTCTGCCGACTTCGGCATGATGACAGACTGGCAGTGTGCGAATATATCCGTCAAGTCAAAAGGAATGTTTTCGAGTTCGATTTTACCTGACTCAATTTTAGAAATGTCAAGTATATCGTTAATCAGCTTCAGCAACCACTGGGCACTCTCTTGAATGTTGTAGAGATACTCCCGCGTTTTCAGCGGAATATCGCCGTATTGAGCCAACTCTGAAAACCCAATAATGCTGTTCATGGGCGTGCGGATTTCATGGCTCATGTTCGCAAGGAAAATCGACTTTGTTTTGTTGGCGGCTTCCGCCGTCTCACGCGCGATGCGGCTTTCGTTGGCTTTTTCGAGTTCTGCCATGTACGCCTTGTGTTCGCGCAAGTCCCGCGTGAAACCGATTACATAGTTCCTGTCGCTCATGGTAACTCGTATGAGCGTGATTTCAGCGGGCAGCGGTGTGTCGTCAACAGGGATTCTGTGCATCCATTCAAAATTGCTGTACCCCTGCGCAAATGCTTGATTAACGAGAGCAGCCGCCTTTTCGCCCGACCTCTGACCGTCGGGCTGAAACTCAGGCGAACAGCACGTCATAAACTTCTCGACATATTCATCTTTACTCGCGAACCCGTACAACTTAACAGCGGCATCATTGCAATTGACTGTGTTGAGGTCTTTATCCCACACTTGTATGCACAGCGGAGTTACATCAATCATAGTTGACAGACGTTCGTTTGCGTCTTTCATTTTGACGTTCTGCCGCTCTATTGTCGTGAGCATTTCTTTGGCTTCGGTTATATCCATTAACGCACCCGCAACGTGGAGCGCTATCCCTTCCTCGTCACGAATACATTCCCCTGTCGCACGATAATACGAGTATTCACCGTTTTTCTTGAGCAGCCGATA
>WQXP01000118.1 GCA_009784765.1 Oscillospiraceae bacterium
GGGCGATTAGCGGAGACTTTCCCAATGCGTGTTGAAGACACTCCCTGCTATCAGACTTTTCCCGGGGACGGTAAAATCGCCAACTACGCCGAGGGAACAAAAGTCGGTTACAGGTGGTACAATCACGCGAAGTTAGAAACGCGGTATCCTTTCGGCTCTGGCTTGTCTTACACCGAGTTTGAGTATGAGGACTATGACATCTGCGAGAAGAGCGGTACAGCGACGGTAAAAGTCCGCAATGTGGGCGAATATGACGGCAAGGAAGTAGTGCAGGTGTTCATAGACGGCGAGCTTCGCGGCTTCAAGAAAGTGTTCATCGAAAAAGGCGAGAGCGTAACGGTAGAAGTCGCTATAACTCCGAAAGCAGGAGCGGCGTGGAGAGAACGACAAGCGGCAGAGTCGCTCAAGGTTGACATGACCACGCAAGTCAAAGCCCTGTGGAACTTGCCGAAGGGGCGGGGCTTGTTCGAAGAGATTTGCGGCAAATTCGGGGTACAAGCGACAGAGGAACTCGTGAACACTCGCGATTGCTCAAGCTTTGTGGGCAATATGCTGCGAAACATGGTGACTATGTTTGACTTAGGCTGGACATTCGAGGATTTGCAAGAGCGGATTGACAGAATCAACGAGGCTAACGGAGTGAAGCCATGAGCCATTACTTCACAGATGACGGCAAAAAGCACGAACTGCGCTATATAGATTACGAGTTCGCGGGCAAGAAGTTCAAATTCGCGACTCATGACGGCGTATTCAGCAAAGGCCATGTGGATTACGCCACAGACATTCTGCTCAAGGCCCTGCCGCCACTAAGGGGGCGAGTGCTTGATATGGGTTGCGGCTACGGAGTCATCGGGATTGTTCTTGCAAAAGTCAACAGCATTGAGCTTACAATGGCAGACATTAACCCTGCGGCAATCGCGTTGACTGAGCGAAACTGCGAGCTTAACGGAGTCAAAGCAGAGGTGATTGTTTCGGATTGTTGCGAGCAAATCAGCGGTAAATTCGACACGGTTGTCATCAATCCTCCGATTCATGCGGGCAAGGAAGTAACCTACAAAATGTATGAAGACGCGAGCAAAATCAGCGGAAAGCTGTATGTGGTAACGCTGAAGAAACACGGGGCGCAGAGTACAATCGCGAAACTGCGAGAGCTGTTCGGGAATTGCGAACTGCTATACAAAAAGAAAGGAATCTATGTGCTATGTTCGGAAAAGCAATAACCCCCGCTTGCAAATACTGTGAGGAGGGCATTGGAAGCAAACGCGACGGCATAATCACTTGTAAAAAGTTCGGAGAAGTCCGTGCGGAAGACTATTGCCAGAATTTTGACTACGCGCCGCTCAAGCGAGTTCCGGTTAAGAGTTTTCCCGGTCTTGCAAATCACCTTGCCAATCACTTTGCCAATCACTTTGAGAGTTCGCCGGAGAATTAACAGAAGCAATGAGCATAAGAATCATAATTAGAAGGCAAACAGAGGCTAAGTAATTACCCGCAGTCGCCACGACTACGGCGCGACTGCTCATGCCCGCGATAGCCGGAACCGCTTGAGAGTCGTGAGGAAAAAAGCTGTTCAAGCCGTAGCAAATCCCCGCACTGAGCAGGGCAATAGGGACACGGGCGAGGGCGAATTTGCGCAAAGACAGCCGCCCGCGAGTAATCGCCGCAGTTTGGAGCAAGACGCAGACACCGCCGAAAGAAGTCAAAGCGGCAATCACCGCTGAAGGTGCGTTTAAGCCCATAACCCGCGTGATTTCAGCGAAAGCGTAGGCATAATCGGGGAGCAGAGCCATCACGCCGATAAATTCGAGAACCCGCAGGAATACAGCAAATGCGAGCATTACAGCGCAGATTTGAAAGAGGGTTTTCCCTGCACCGGTAACACAGTTGACAATTGACAATTGGCAGTTGACAGTTGTGTTAAGCGTGGCAGGTTTGCGTTCGGCGAATATGTTAGATATAATCGCGAAAATCACACACGCCAGCGCATTTGAGAGCCAGATTCGCAGACCTGAACTGCCCGCAATGGCGATGAGGAACACCGGGCTCGGGCAGTAGCAATACATGAGGGCGCGTTCGGCGCGGGTTTTGTCGTGAGAGTCTGCAAGCAATCTTGCGCCGACGGGATAGCCGCCGAGGAGGGACATAATCAAGACAGCGCGGGAACTGTTGCCGACAAGCCCGCTTTGCATGACAAAAATCGCGAGTGCGAGAGAGGCGAAGAGTGAGGGAATGATTGTGTTCAGGCAGAGTGAAACACAGCGTGAAACGCTGTCGGCAATTCCCGCCGCATCAAAAACAAGCACCGCTCCGAATGCGACGCAAAGCAAAATAACTCCAATCTTCTTCAAGATAAGCCTCATAACTCGTCCCCCCTTTGCATATGTATATGCGAGGGGGTGATTTTTATGAGGGCTAAAGATTTGGCGCAAAAGTATGAAGAGCTTAAAAACAAAACAAGCCGCGTATCGTCATTGCAAATCACGCATAAAGAAGAGCTGTGCGAGGTAATAGCAGAGGGTTGCCGCCGAGTTCACAGTTGCGACAGCGTGATGGTGGTATTCGAGAATGCGGCAGGGCGTCGCGTCGCGATTACAGGGAGCGGATTACAACTTCGCAATTGGGGAACAGACGGAGTAGTGGTATCGGGGAGCGTACAGGCAGTGGAGTTCGCTCAAGCCACCGAGAATACAACGAGAGGAGGGAAGCAATGAGGTCATACGTAACATTTACGGCAATCGGTGCGAACGCCGCCGAGTTCATAGACGAGCTTGTCCGCTCAGAAGTGAGGGTGTTCGGCGTAAGCGCGGATAAAGAGGTATATCGCGTCAATGCCGCGCCGCGAAGTTATAAGGCGATTGCTGAGTTGGCGAGTAGCTACGGCGTTCGCACACGAGTGGTTCGGCGGCACGGTGCGTATTTTGTGATGCGAAAAGAACGCGGCAAAGTCGGCGTTTTCGCAGGAGTTCTCGGATTCTTTGCAGTGATTGCCGCGTTATCGGGATACGTGTGGGACATTCGCATAGAAGGTAATTCGCAGGTCAGTGATTATCAGATTATGCAAGAGCTTGACAAAAGCGGCATTCGTACAGGAATGCGCTTCGGCGCAAAAGCCGCGAATCTGGCAGAGGTGGAGTTGGCACTCGCCCTGAGCGAGCTTGCATGGGTGAGCATAGAGCAATCGGGGAGCCGCATAAACGTCAAGGTAAGCGAAGCGGGTGGGGTACGTGATTCGGAGGCAATCCCGCTGAATCAACCCGCGAATGTAATCTCGACACATACAGGGAGGCTTGTCAGCGCGGAGGTTTATCGCGGAGAGCTGTTGTTCGAAGAAGGAAGCGGCATTCGTGCAGGAGATGTAATCGTCAGCGGAGTAGTGGCAATTCCTGAAATATCGGGGGCAACAGGAGTTCCGCAAGAGACAGGTAACACTGCGGCGTATAACTACGTTCACGCACAAGCAGAGCTGTTAGTGGAAATCAGCCACGCAGCGGACTTCTTTCAGGAGTATACCGTCATGCAAAGGGCAAAGAACGGCAGAAGAACGAGCAACACGTCGGTGGTATTTCTCGGGAGGAAAGTAGGACGCGAATTGCAAATCAACCCGAATGCAGAGCATATCGACTACTCCGAGCGTCTGTACACACCGCATATTTTGGGCTATCCCCTGCCCTTGCGTGTGTTAGAGCAAGACTATGTCTTCCATGACCGCATTCCTGTGACAGACACGCCTGCAGCGGCGCGGGAGGCGTTAGACAAGCAAATCGAGCTATATGAGCGGAACTTTCTCCTCACCTGTCCGCAAAGCGAGATTACAGCGCGATTTGTAGAATATTTCCCTGAAGCAAACGGAGTCGGCGCGTTGGTGCATTACACCTATATCACAAACACCGCGCAAAAAGTTGCGATTAGTATGGAGTAGGGGTTGACAAAAGCAATGATATGTGATATGATATTATTAAAAAGCACAAGGAGGAAAAAAACATGGCATTTGATACAAAAGTCGCGCTTACGGCGGCGGCGCAGAATGTCGTCAAGTCAAAAACCCTTGAAGAAGCTTATGTCGGCATAGCAGAACTCGCAAACGTAGAAGGGGTTCATCTTCCGTCGTATTCGGCGGCGTTAGCGAAAATAGAAGCACTGCGTTCAAAAACCGCACCGGAGCAATGAGTCCCGATGAAACACTTGGTTGACAAATTAGAACAACACCCCAAGCTCCTCTCTCGAGAGGAGCTGAAGTTGTTGCTGCAAGCCGATTCGGAGCAGTCGGCGTATTTGCACGAACGCGCATTCGAAGCGACAAGCGGCGTTTTCGGGAGTGCGGTCTATGCACGGGGGTTGATTGAGTTTACAAACATCTGCCGAAATGACTGTTACTACTGCGGAATCAGGCGCAGTAATGCCGCATTGCCCCGTTACCGCATGAGTGCGGGGGAAATCCTCGCGCTGTGTGAAAGCGGCTGCAGGAGCGGATTTCGGACTTTCGTTCTGCAAGGCGGAGAAGACGCTTATTTCACAGATGATGTTTTGTGTGATATAGTCGCGCAAATCAAGGCCAAATGCCACGGCTGCGCAGTCAC
>WQXP01000119.1 GCA_009784765.1 Oscillospiraceae bacterium
TGGGAATCATGCACAGGGGGTTGCCCTTGCGGCGAAGATGGCACAGGTAAAAGCCACGATTTTTCTGCCGACAGTAGCACCGCTCTATAAGGTTGAGGCGACTAAGCGCATTGGCGCAGGGTTCGCCGAGGTCAAGAAGCACGGCATAACCTATGATGATACCTATCCCGCCGCTCGGGAGTTCTGCGAAAAAATCGGCGGAGTGTTCATTCACCCCTTTGACGACATTGATGTAATCGCGGGGCAAGGCACTGTGGGGCGGGAAATCATGCTGCAAGCCGCCGAAAAAGCCGTGGATTTAGACGCTGTGATTGTTCCTGATGGCGGAGGCGGGCTTGTATCAGGAGTCGCCGCCGCTGTTAAATCTGTCAATCCGCGCTGCAAAGTCTACGGAGTGCAGGCGGCAGGCGCGAGTGGTATGTACAGCTCGTTTAGGAGCAAATCTTTGCAAGACTCGAAGTATATCGACACATTCGCCGACGGAATCGCAGTGAAATCGCCGGGGAAGCTCACTTACGCTTTGTGCAGTAACTATGTCGATGATATTGTTACCGTCCGCGATAACGAAATCGCCACAGCCATTCTCTCTTTGCTCGAACACCACAAGCGCGTGTCTGAGGGCGCGGGAGCAGTCGCGGTTGCGGCGGCGATGCACGGGAAGCTGCCTCTCAAAGGCAAGCGAGTTTGTGCAATCGTTTCCGGCGGCAATATTGACATTAACATTCTGTCGCGGGTAATTAATCGCGGGCTTCTCACAACCGGTCGCTTCACGGAAATCGTCATAGAAATGTTAGACAAGCCCGGTTCTCTTGCCGAAGTCGCGGATATTATGGCAAAAGCCGGCGCGAATGTCGTCAAGCTTGCCCACGAACAGGGGGGCAAGGGCATCGGAATCACAGGCTGTTATCTCAACGTATCTCTTGAGACGCGCAACCGCAAGCATTTTGATGCTGTAATCGGCGCGCTTAAATCTAATCACTATAAAGTATTTTACAAGGAGTCAAATCATGAGAGAAATCATATTTACTGAACACGCGCCCTTCCCCCTCGGGCCTTATTCCCAAGCGGTCGTCGTCAACGGATTCCTCTTCGCGTCGGGGCAAATCGCCGTGAATGCGATTAACGACGGCGACGGCGACATTGCACGCCAGACCGACGAAGTCTGCCGCAATATTCGCGCAGTGCTTGCTGCCGCAGATTTGGAACTCACCTCCGTAATCAAAACCACCTGCTTCTTAGCGGAAATGAGCGATTTCGCGGCGTTCAACGCAGTCTACGAACGCTACTTCGCACACAAACCCGCCCGCTCCTGCGTTGCCGCGAAAGAGCTTCCAAAGTCCGCCCGGGTAGAGATTGAGGTAATCGCACTTTGTGTGTGATGAAAGGGCTGTTCATTTTACCAAATGCCGATAAAGCAGTAATACCATCGGAAAAATTCACAGAGTATTCGCTGAACCCGCTGAAGCAGAAAGATAAAGCGATTGCTTTTGAACGTGCTTTAGGCTATAACATGAGCAATTATCAAAAGTTAATTGATAATATCAGAGCGAATATAACAAAATTCACTGCCACGCCAAAACCTGATATAGGCTATGGTCAGCGTTATCAAATCATCATGGAGTTGGTGGGAGAAAACGCAAAAAGCGCAAAAGTTTTAACAGCATGGATATTCAGCGACAATAAAAACATTCCCACACTCACAAGTGCATACATTGATAAATAAGGGGGATTTTACATGGCAATGTATCAAAAAATCAAATTAAAGAGCGGCGAATATGCCCACATTGTTGAAATTTACGAAGAAGGCGTAGCTTATGAAGCCGACATTTATTCAAAGAGCGGAAAAACAAGAACAGACAGCATTAAACACACAGATATTGCAGCAGTGATTGAGGAAGTTGAGCGTCCGCTAAGCGCGTGAACAAGTCCGCCCGGGTAGAGATTGAGGTAATCGCACTTTGTGTATAGCAAACCCCCCGCCGTCATGAAGGGCGGGGGTTATGTTACATCATAAAAAGCAAAGTGCTTACACTAACTCAATAATCGCCATTTCGGCGGCATCACCGCGACGCGGGCCGATGCGGATAATGCGCGTGTAGCCGCCTTTGCGTTCAGCGAAGCGCGGAGCGATGTCATCGAAGAGTTTTTTCGAAACGTCGCCTTTGGTGACTACCGAAAAGATTTGGCGTTTATAGTGGAGCTGCCCTGCGCCTTCAGAGGCGGCAGCTTTCTTTCCGAGAGTAATGATTTTCTCGACGGCACTGCGCAGTTCTTTAGCGCGAGTAACGGTGGTCTCGAGGCGTTCATTTTCTAACAGATAGGTGATTTGACCGCGAAGCATAGCTTTTCTGTGTGCGGTAGGTTTCCCCAATTTTCTCATTGCCATTATATACACTACCTTTCATATCGCCGCCGCGAGGGGCGACGTATTGTTTTCTGAACCTGTCGGCTGCCTAAGAGCCGTCTTCATTAGGGGCGAGGTCGAAGCCGAGCGAAATCAGCTTTTCGCGAACCTCTTCAAAAGACTTCTTGCCCAAATTGCGAACTTTCATCATATCTTCGGGGGATTTGTTGATGAGGTCATCAACAGTATTGATACCTGCCCGCTTGAGGCAGTTAAAAGAACGCACAGACAAATCGAGGTCTTCAATCGTCATTTCAAGGATTTTGTCCTTGCTTTTATCCTCTTTTTCGCTCATAAGCTCAGGTCGATTGACTTCATCAGAGAGGTCCACAAAGAGCATAAGATGCTCACAAAGAAGCTTTGCCGCATAAGAAATAGCGTCTTTTGCGGTAATCGTCCCGTCAGTCCAAACTTCGAGAACGAGCTTGTCGAAGTCGGTACGCTGTCCGACACGAGTGTTTTCGACTGCATAGTTGACTTTCAGCACGGGGGTGTAGATGCTGTCAATCGCAAGAACACCGATAATCGGCTGCATATGAAGCTTGTTCTTTTCCGCGCTTGCGTAGCCGCGTCCTGTATCGAATGTCAGTTCCATGATTAGCCTTGCCCCGGGTTCGAGAGAGGCGATGTGGATATTAGGGTCGATAATTTCGATTTCGCTGTCAGTCTTAATATCGCCGGACTTGACAACCCCCTCACCCTCCGCTTCGATATAGACGGTTTTGGGCGAATCGCCGTGCATTTTCGCGAGAAGCCCCTTGACGTTGAGGATAATTTCGGTAACGTCCTCTTTAACGCCCGGAATAGTAGAGAACTCGTGTTTTATTCCGTCGATTTTGACGGAGGTGACTGCCACACCGGGCAGTGAAGAGAGCAGAACTCGCCTCAAGCTGTTGCCGAGAGTGTTGCCAAAGCCGCACTCGAGGGGCTCAAGGCAAAACATTCCATAGGTTCCGTCGGGTTTCAGCTTAATAATATCAATTTCAGAGCGTTCAATTCTTTCTAACATATTTACAAATCTCCCCTTTCATTATGAGGAATATGCCGAATGTTGTGTTAGTTGATGTCAAGATTCGCCCTCCCGTGCGGGCAAAGCCCGCCCTTTGGGCTTATCTCTTCTTTGGCTTTTTACATTACTTAGAGTACAGCTCTATTACCAGGTTTTCCTGAATTTCGAAATCAAGTTCTTCGCGGAGGGGTTTGCGTACAACCGTCGCAGAGCGTCCTTCGCGGTTAATCTCGAGCCAAGCGGGGCCTGTGCGTCCGTGAGTCATGTCCATGATTTGCTCAAACTTGACGCTTTTGCGGCTTTTCTCGCGAAGTGCAACCACATCACCCGCTTTAACGCGGTAAGAGGGAACGTCAACGCGCTTGCCGTTCACGGTGAAATGCCCATGCCCGACTAACTGGCGAGCCTCACGGCGCGTGAGAGCCATGTTCATGCGATACACGACATTGTCAAGGCGTGACTCAAGCAAAGCGATGAGATTTTCGCCGGTAACGCCGTCTTCTTTAACAGCGATTTCGTAATAGCTGTAGAACTGCTTTTCCAAAACGCCGTAAATAAATCTGAGCTTTTGCTTTTCTTTAAGCTGCAACCCGTATTCAGAGAGCTTTTTGCGCGTATTGCTCCCCGCCCCGAACTTGCGGCGCGTCTCTTTCTTTTGCGTATAGCCGAGTACTGCCGGGCTAATCCCCAGCGACTTGCATTTTTTCGAAATAGGTTCTCTGTAAACTGCCATTTCCTTACTCCTTTAAGCTTCCATATTGCGCGAGATAATCTCGCATTGCAACGGCGGCAGAGTTGCCGCTTTTTTCTAAATACCGAACAATGTCGGATGCGGTAGCAATCGAAAACACGGGAATGCCGTATTCCTTCGTGATTTGCTCAGTGGCACTAAGCTCGCCCGTTCCGCGTTCTTGGCGGTCGATTGAAATAAACAGAGCGGCAATTTCAACAGCAATGCCCGATTCTTTGAACAAATCAATCGTCTCACGAATAGAAGTACCTGCAGTGGTAACATCTTCGATAATCGCGACGCGGTCGCCGTTTTTAGGGACGTACCCGAGAATGCTCTTACCGTCGCCGTGGTCTTTTGCTTCCTTGCGATTGTAAGCAACCCCGATTTCCGGCTCTAAGTTCGAAGCAGCAAAA
>WQXP01000120.1 GCA_009784765.1 Oscillospiraceae bacterium
GCCGCGTTTGTTCCCTCACCGACAATCGAGTAAGACACGTTGTAATCGCTGGCTATCCCCATCTCGGTGATTATCATTGCCTCAATCGCCGCTGTGTTCTTGAGTGTCTTGGGTTTAGGTACTTCTAACTCTTTATAGAGAATCGAACTTGAGTTGACACAGACCGTTACTTCCTTATCGGAAGATACGCGCATCTCGTTTATCAGTTCCGTAATCTCCCCTGCTACCCGCGGAATGTCTGTCACATATCCGTTGACTACCGCTCCGTCGGGGACGTTGCGTATACCCACGGTGTTGATTTTAATTTTGCTCCCCGCAAGTGAACCTCTGACAAGCTTTATGTGCTTATCCGTAATGTCGATTGATAACATTGTTTATGTTTCCCTTCGTAATTAGTTTTGTTGAAGTTTGAAATTAACTTTCGCTTTCCGGCAAGCGAACCCCTGCGGAGCGGCAGAGCCACTCCTGCGGGGAATCGCTCTTGTTTTACTAACCCATTTGTTCCATTCCGCCGTAGATTAACGGGAATATTCCCGCAAGAACGAGAGCAACCGCCGCCCCCAAGAAGATAATCAAGACGGGCTCCATCATGCTGACAAGCTGCGTGATTGCCGTATCAGCTTCCTCGTCGTAATAGTCTGCCGTTTTCGCGAGAATCGAGTCTAAGCTTCCCGATTCCTCTCCTACAAGAACCATCGCCGTGAATATCGGGTTAAACACCCCGATTTTGACTAAAGCTTGGCTCAGCGGCTCACCGCGTTTGACGTTTTCGACTACTTCCTTAAATCGCTCGCTTATATATGAGTTGCCGAGTGTTTGTACGGATTTTTCGATACACTCTACCATTTGCAGGCCCGATGCGAACAAGTTCGACATAGTCCGCGCAAATCGTGCCGTGTAAATCGTCGCGACCAAGGGCCCCGCTTTCGGAGCGACTAACATGAGCTTATCTAACTTAAATCGCAAGCTCGGCGTTTTGAATGCCACCCGCGCCCCTACGATGAGTACGCCGAACATTCCTATAATCAGATACCAGTATCCCACCATGAAGTTACTTATATCCATCAGTATAACCGACAACAGCGGAATATCGTCCGCGTTATCGAACATCTCCATGAACATCGGGAATATCAATGTAAACAGACCCACGACGACGGCTACCATCAGCACCGCAAGGATTATCGGGTAAATCATCGCACTGCGGATTTTGTTCTGCGTCTTATGTTCTTTCGCGTAGTGGTCGGATACCCTTACCATAATCATGTCTAAGTTACCCGATGCCTCCCCCGCGGCAACCATGCTCACAAACAAGTTCGGGAAGCACCCCGGCTTTGCCGCTAACGCCTCAGACAGCGAACGCCCCATCTGTACCTGCTCGTAAATCTCTGTCAACAACGCCTTTGCCTTCTTGTTCGTTTCCTGCGTAAGCATTATGTGCAATGCCCGCACCACACTTATTCCCGCAACTAACATCGAACTGAGCTGGCGGCACAAGAACGAAAGCGACTTCGTGTTGTAACGATACGCGACTGACTGCGCTTTCTCCCCTAAGTCTTTCGCCGACGTCAAGAACAATTGCTTACTTCGGAGCTTCTCCGTTAAATCCATCGTGTTGTCCGCGTCTATCCTGCCCCGTGACAGGTTTCCGTTGACATCTGTGGCAACATATGAGTATACAGCCATTAAGTCCTACCTCCCGCTTTTATACGCTTTTTAATTATGATTACAATTTCGCTGATTACATTATATCATATTAACGTAAATTTTACAATCGTAAAACTATCTAAATTTTCATAGAGTTTTTTGTGCAATTTGACGAAAATGTCATTTTTTTTCGATTTTGCTCGCCATATGACCCCCACGGGTAGTGTTTTTTTATCCGCTTTGCAAATCACCGCAGTGCATCTAAGGTAATCGTCAACTCATGATTATAAAAAAGCTCTGTCGCCCGCTCAACCTCGGGCAGAAGCCGCCCCTGCCCGTCGATTATGAAATCGCCGCGTTCATTCACCAAGAACGCCCACCACGCATTATCTCTGTGCAGTTCGTCCGGCGACGGCAAGACGCCCCCGCTCCTCATCACCGCTGCGGGTTTTACGCTCCCTCTCTCCCCGAACTCATTGACTGCGTATTCAAAGCTGTAGCCAAACCTTACTGCTGCGGAACCTGAACGCAACTCACTGCTGAACAAGCTCTCTGCGATTATATCGACAAAGGGGTCTCCGGGGTAATGCGCCTTGCTCCCGCCGCTCCATACCCATATAAGGTTGCTCAGCTCGTGATACTCTGCTAAGCGTGTGAAAGCTAATCTCCACAGACGTGCGTAGCTCTCGCCGCCTTGTTGCCCCCACCATTGCAAGCGGCTCGCCCCGTCCGGAAAGGGGGCGAACAGCACCGGGATTTGGCTTTGCTCCAACTCTCCCAGAGTTTCTGCCAACGTGTCAAGTTCTTCTATGAGCTGTACCAAGCCTTCCGTGATTTCCCCCGACGACAGCATCGTGTCAATGAACGCTTTGTCTGCCCGCGCCGCGCCGCTGCTCTCTGCCGAATACCTGCCGCCATCCAACACCTCGTGCAAGCCTGCTGTAAAAGCCTCGGGACGCCATGTAACACCGACTATGCCGCCTCGCGAATGCCAATCCTCGGCTAACTCGCGTTCTTTAGGCATTCCCTGCACTGCTGTCAGTTCCGAAAATCGAATTGCGGGGCGGCGGTCAGTAGCCGCGAAAATCGCGTCAATCTCTGCATTCGTGCCGCTTGTTACGTGAACCCCTGTCAAGACCCTCTTCCCGAATTGCGACACGATATACGCAAACAACTCTTCTGCCTGTACAGAAGTTCGCGGCGATACCGGGAATCGCGACATCTGCGCGAATCGCGACGTGTCCGGCGTTCTCGTGTCTTCGATTATTACGCTGTCCGCTGCGGCGATTCCGCGAACAGCCCTAAACTCTAACTCCACCTCTCCACGCGGCAAATACACCGGTGCAAGGTATAAAACTTCTGCTTCTTGCGCGGTGTGCAGGAAAAACGCCCCTATTTGCACGCCGTCGTGAACAAGCTCCGCCACTGCGCTTTCTGTCAATGCGCGTCCTTTCAGCCCTATTGCATAATGCTGTGCCACGGGAATGTTCACTGTCAGGGTGAAGCCCCGCTCATCTTCCTCTTCTGCGTGCTGTGCGGCGAACATCGGCGGCTCGAATCGAAAAACTTCGCTGAAAGGAGTCGGCGTCACATCATAACGCGCAAGCCTGTACTTATCCTCGGGGAGCGGCTCTGCGCCGCCGCCATGTCCGAGTTGTCCTGCCGTTACCTCACCTAAATCAACCCCGCGCGGCGGGTAATCTATATCGGAACAACCCGCTAAAATCGCCGCGAAAAGTGTTAATATTACAAACAAAGCAAAAGAAGAGATAAGCCCAAGGGGCGGGCTTTGCCCGTCCGAAGGGCGAATCTTGACAACAAAACATATTTTTTTCATTTTTTTCTTTTCGCCTTTACAAAAGAGATTTTATATGCTATAATAGATATAGTATTACATGAAAGGTCGGTATGTATATATGGCACATATGAACAAAAACTTCAAAAACCTCAAGCAGAACTACTTATTCATCGAAATTGCAGGACGTATTCGCGCTTTCTGCGAGGCAAATCCCGACAAATCTTCCAAGCTGATTCGCATGGGAATCGGCGACGTTACTCTTCCTCTTGTTCCTGCCGTCGTTGTGGCGGGGCAAAAAGCCTTCGCCGAAATGGGCGTCGCGGAAACCTTTCGCGGTTATGAAGACTCCGGGCGGGGCTATGCTTTTCTGCGGGAAGCTGTCGCAGGGTATTACTCTGCTTTCGGTGCAATCATTGACACGGACGAAATTTTCATCAGCGACGGCGCAAAGTCTGACACCGGGAACATAGGCGACATTTTCGCTGATGACTGTGATGTTGTCGTAACCGACCCCGCTTACCCCGTCTATGTTGACTCGAGCATTATGGGCGGCCGCCGCGTAATCTTCGCGGACTTTGACTCCCCAATCCCGGTGCAGGACGGGTTAATCTACCTGTGCTCGCCGAATAATCCTACGGGGCAAGCCTACACTCACGCGCAGTTGCAGGCTTGGGTAGATGTCGCGCTGAAAAGCAATGCTGTTATAGTATATGATGCGGCTTATGAAGCATTCATCAGTGAACCTGATAAAATTCGCTCTATATTCGAACTGCCCGATGCGCGAAAATGCGCTGTCGAAATCGCGTCTTTGTCTAAAACCGCAGGATTCACAGGCACTCGTTGCGGGTATACAATCGTTCCGAAAGAACTGACGCTCTCGGACGGTGAGGGCGGCTCTGTTTCGCTTTCACAGTTGTGGGCGCGTCGCCAAGGCAGCAAATTCAACGGCGTATCGTACCCTGTCCAGCGTGCCGCCGAGGCGGTTTTCTCCGCTGAAGGGCAAGCGCAAATCCGCGAAAACATCGCAATATACCGCAAAAACGCCGAAATCATCATGGCTGCTCTGCACGAGCTGAACATTCCTTTCACA
>WQXP01000121.1 GCA_009784765.1 Oscillospiraceae bacterium
ATTTCCGTCAACCCGAGCGTGATTCTCATGGACGAATCCTGCTCTGCCCTTGACCCGGAGTCCACCATGAAAATCGAAGAGCTGATGACGGAATTAGCCAAGAAATACACGATTATCATTGTTACACACAGTATGGAGCAAGCCCGCCGCGTCGCGGATATGTGTGCTTTCCTCATGATTGACTCTATGACAGATGACTCAGCGGGGCGAATTATGAAAGCAGGTAAACTTGTCGAATACGCTCCCACGAGTGAGCTGTTCTCAAGCCCCAAAGACCCCCGCACAGAAGACTATATTACAGGGCGATACGGGTGATTTGCCAATTGACAGTTGACGGCAATTGACAATTGACAATGGACAGTTGACAGTTATTTAAGGAGGATATGTTTATATGAAACGTAAAGTTTTTGCTTTGCTTTTGTCCTGTGCGCTTTTATTCGGCGTTACCGCCTGCTCCGATGACGCAGGGGGCAGCTCAGGGGGCTCAGGGGGCAGCGCAGGGCGTATAGTCGTAATGGCAGGCTCGACTTCTGTTCAGCCTTTCGCCGAAGTCTTAGCCGCAGAACACGAACGCGGCGGCGGCAGCTTAGTCGATGTTCACGGCGGCGGTTCAGGGCAAGGAATAGCTTCCATTCGCAACGGGAATGCCGATATAGGTATGTCTTCCCGCGCCCTTCGCGGAGATGAGCTTGAACTAAGCTTTGTTACAATCGCAAGAGACGGGCTTGCGCTAATCGTTCACCCCTCTAATCCCATAGCCGGCCTTTCCATAGAAGACATTCGCGCAATCTATAAACGCGAAATCACCGATTGGGGCGAACTCGGCGGCACCCCGGGGAATATCCACGTCGTAACCCGGGAAGAAGGCTCAGGAACTCGAGGGGCTTTCGAGGAAATGGTAATGCGTGAAACTCAGCGAAGCACCGTGAAACACGACGTTCCTGTCCCCCCCTGTGAAGACTGTGAACTCTGTAACACTTGCAGTAACAGCGAAAACGAACGCACTATTGTTTTCGAACGTGAAGTAAGCACAATAACCGACCATCCTATTCACGCAAGAACAATTGTTCTGAATACCAACGGCGCAATCAGACAATTCGTGGCGGGAAACCCTAACGCAATCGGCTACATTTCACTCGGAACAGTCGTAATCTGCGGATTATCGCCGGTGAAGCAACTCGGTGTCGGCGGCGTTTCCCCTTTCTTTCGCGCTGTAAGCGAACGCGGTATCGAACTTTTTGATGAAAGCTGTTCGGGCAGTGAATGTTGCCCCGCTTATGAGTTCAACCCCGCTTACTCCCTGTCACGTCCTTTCGTATTCATCGTCGGGGAGGAGCCAACCCCCGAAGCCTTGGCATTTATTGGCTATGTTCTTTCAGATACAGGGCAAAATCTGCTCGAAAGCCACGGGCTGATTAAACGCAGTGAACGGGACGCTCGCGGCGATTCCTTTGTATGGGAGGGTGTGTAAAAATGGCTAAATTCAAAGAAAAACTGTCAGGGCGAATATTCTTCACTCTCGCACTGACCTCAATCACAGCCCTTGCAATCATCACGCTGTTCATCTTCCGCGAAGGCGTACCGATGCTCGGCAGTGTGCTTGGCAGCACCTGGGCACCGAGCCGCGGGGAATTCGGCATAATCCCCATGGTGGCGGGAACAGTATCAGTAACTCTCGGGGCTGCGTTAATCGGCGTGCCAATCGGGATTTGCTGTGCAATCTTCATGGCAGAACTCGCCCCCGAAAGAATGCGAAATATGTTCCGCCCGGCAATCCAGCTCTTAGCGGGAATACCGTCAGTCGTCTACGGCTTCTGGGGAATGATGTTCGTCGTTCCGTTTATCCGTAACTATTTAGGCGGCCCGGGGCTGAGCATAGTCGCCGGTTCGGTTGTGCTGTCGCTGATGATGCTGCCGACAATCATCAGCATATCAGAAGTTTCGGTATTGGCACTGCCCCGTACTTATAAAGAGGGTGCATTAGCTCTCGGAATGACCCACTGGCAGACGATTCGTTCCGTTCAGCTTCCTGCAGCGAAGTCGGGTATAGTCGCGGCGGTAATCCTCGGAATGGGGCGTGCGGTGGGTGAAACAATGGCGGTAATCATGGTTCTCGGAAACGCGGTTGCTTTCCCGACATCGGTGCTTGACCCTGTGCGGACACTAACCACTAACATAGGAATCGAAATGGGGTATGCTACCGGGGAACACAGGCAAGCCCTCTTCGCGACGGGAATAGTACTTTTCGTTATAATCATGGCACTCAACATTACAGCGCAGAATTTGACACGTAAGAAGATTAAGAAGTAAAGGAGGCGATGCCATGAACGCAAGAACAAGCGAAAAAGTCGCGAAAGGGATAATCTGGGGAGTCGCCGTTGCGATAATCGGCGCATTGATTTCCATAATGGGTTTTATTCTTATTCGCGGATTGCCGGCAATAAACCTTGAGTTTCTCACTCAAGCGTCATACGACATGGGGCGCGGCGGCGGAATATTCCCCTCAATTGTGGGGACAATTGCAATCACGCTCCTTGCAGTCAGTGTCGCCCTGCCCTTCGGCATAGGAACGGCGTTCTACTTAGCCGAATACACCAAGGGCGGAATAATCCCGCGGATTATTCGTTTCGGCGCGGAGTCCTTAGCGGGCATTCCCTCGATAGTTTACGGGCTTTTCGGTTTTATCTTCTTTGTAGACATACTCAACCTCGGTTGGAGTATTCTTGCAGGGGGGCTGACAGTGGCGATAATGATGCTGCCTATGATAATCAGAACATCGGAAGAGGCAATTCTCGCAGTTCCGAAAATCTACCGTGAAGCGAGCTTTTCTCTCGGCGCAACAAAGTGGCAGACAATTCGGTGTGCAGTAACACCGTCGGCAGTTCGCGGAATCGCAAACGGGATTATCCTGAGCATCGGGCGTTGTATCGCGGAGACAGCGGCGGTTATGCTGACGGCGGGTTCAGCACTGCGAATGGCAGATTCGGTCTTTTCTTCCACGCGAACAATGGCAGTACATTTCTATCTTTTAGCGACGGAGGGAACAGCAATGGACAACGCCTACGGCACAGCAGCAATCCTGATTATTCTTATTTTCCTAATCAATGTTGTCGCGAACTCGGCGGTAAACCGCTTCGTAGCGAAGAAGAATAAAGGAGCGAAATGATGGCTAAGAACAAAATCGAAATAAAGAACATGAACTTTTATTACGGCGCGAAAAAAGTCATCCATGATTTGTCTCTCGAAATAAAGGCGAATCAAATCACGTCAATCTTCGGGCCTGCGAACTCGGGGACGACTACGCTTCTGCGTGCCCTCAACCGCCTCTGCGATTTAGACCACGACGCGCGAATGGAGGGGCAAATCTTCCTTGACGGTGTTGACATTCGCGACCCTGCCACCATTGTAACCGAACTGCGTCGGAGGATTGGCTTCGTTTTCGAAGTACCGACTCCTCTGCCCATGTCAATCTATGATAATGTAACATACGGGCTGCGCTTCATTCGCGGAAAAAGCAAAGCCTACATCACCGAAACAGTCGAGTGGGCGTTGCAGAACGCCGCTCTGTGGGACGAGGTTAAAGACCGGCTCCACGACCCTGCTTTCGGGCTTTCGGGAGGACAGCAACAAAGGCTGTGCGTAGCGCGAGTGCTTGCACTCAAGCCGGAAGTCATTCTCATCGACCGTTCCTGCTCCGGGCTTGACCCGATTTCCACAGCAAAAATCGAGCAGTCACTCGTCGCCCTCAAAAAAGACTACACCGTGATAATATCCCCCCACAACATCGCGCAAGCCGGGCGCGTTTCAGACAGAGTCGCGTTCATGCTCATGGGGGAGCTGATAGAGGAAGGGGCGAGTTCGCAAATTTTCATAAACCCGAAAGACCCGCGCACCGAAGATTTCCTTGCAGGACGATTTGGGTAAACCAAAATCCCCCTCTACCCGAGGGGGATTATGTAGTGCCAACATCGAGCTATCTTTCCGGGCCGTTACCAGCCGAGTATTGTCGCCGTGTACGAGCTTAACTTCTGTGTTCGGGATGGGAACAGGTGGAGCCTCGCAGCTATAAACATTGGCTGATGGCAGTTGAGAGTTGACAGTTGTCAAAATCAAAAAGCCAAATTTAGGGAAGAGACTGAACGATTGAGAAGATTCCCTAAAAATTGAATAGTGAAGTGTATTTGAATTCGAAAATTCTGATTAAAAGCGAGACTTAAATCCTACGATGATTGACGATGGTCAATCAAGCAAAAGGATAAGCCCTCGACCGATTAGTACTCGCAAGCTAAACGTGTCGCCACGCTTACACAGTGAGCCTATCAACCTTGTGTTCTTCAAGGGGTCTTACCTGATAAACAGAGGGATATCTTATCTTGAGAACGGTTTCACGCTTAGATGCTTTCAGCGTTTATCCGGTCCGCACATAGCTGCCCTGCTGTGCCGTTGGCACGACAACAGGTGCACCAGCGGTGCGTCCACTCCGGTCCTCTCGTACTAGGAGCAGCGTCTCTCAAATATCCTTCGCCCGC
>WQXP01000122.1 GCA_009784765.1 Oscillospiraceae bacterium
CTCCTGCACCTGCGCCGCAGTATTACGCGCCGCAGCAGCCTCAGTATTACGCCCCGATGCCCGCTATGCCGCAAATGCCGCCGATGCCCGGATATTACCCGCAACCGATGCCTCCGGGATATTATCCGCAAATGCCGCAAATGCCTCCGCAAATGCCGCAAATGCAACCCGCTGCCCCCGCTGAAGAAGAGGAAGAGTTCGTTCTGAAGCCCGGTGCAGGGTTCGATGGTTACGAGGTGACTGCTCCTGCCGCGAAGCCCAAGAAAGCCTCAAAACCCAAACAACCACGCGCACCGCAACCTCAAGCTGCTCCTGTTACGGTAGACGATTTCTTGCAAAAGACCAAGTCTGTATCCACGTGGGGTTCAGCTGATGCGCAGTTAGTCGAAAGCAGCGATACTTCGGGGGATATGGAAGCGGTTGTAATCAAGCCTAAGTCTAAAAACCCCGCTCTTGAGCTGTACTATCAGCAACAACAGCAGATGGCTCAATCTCAAGAGGTTTATGACGACGACGGCGGCGAATACGACTACTCCGAGTATGAGGAAGAGTAAAATAATAAAAAAGCCAAGCGAGTCGGGCTTTGCCCGACCGCGCGGAGATTGCCGCAGGCAATCGGAGTAAAAAGAAGGAAGTATATAACATGAAAATGACAATCACGTCAAAGAAAGTCCAAGTCGGGCAGACATTTACGGACTACGCCCAAGGGAAGCTTTCCAAGAAGCTCGACCGCTTTTTCGGAAGCGATGCCGATGCTAAGCTCACCATTTCGCCGATACGCGAGCAAATCATCGTTGAACTCACCGTGCGGCACGGTTCGCTGATTTTTCGTGCAGAGAGCCAAAGCAGCGAAAAGAATGACGCCCTTGACTCATGTATTGATAAAATCATTCGGCAAATCCGCAAGAACAAGACCAAAGTCGAGAAAAGCCTCAACGCAGGTGCGTTCAGCGCGGGCTTCGGCGATGCCGACGACGCCGACGACGTAATCGAACCTGACAGCAACTACGCCGTTGACAGAACCAAGCGGCTCATGCTCACGCCCATGACGATAGAGGAAGCAATCTTGCAGATGAACCTGCTCGGGCATACGTTCTTCATGTTCAAGAACGGAGAGACGGGGGAAGTCAACCTGATTTACAAGCGCGACAACGGCGGATACTCTCTGATTGAAGCCGGCACTTGATTCGCACACACAAAATCGCCGCCTCGCGGATTTTCCGTGAGGCGGCTTTGCGAGTGGTTGCGTGGTTGAGAGAAGGTTTTGGCAAAGAAAGAAGCCCCCCTGCAAGGCAGGGGGGCGAAGGAGATTACCGTACAAAGCAGGGTGGACTACTCTGCACGATTCATGAAATGAGCGGGTGGCGGGGATCGAACCCGCACGACCAGCTTGGAAGGCTGGGATTCTACCATTGAACTACACCCGCGAGCCCTTCGGCGATTTGCCGAAACAACAAATATTATTATATCACAGTTTTGAACGCTTGTCAATAGCTAAATGCAAAATTTTCGAAATTTTTTTATGGAGCAAAAGCCTTGACAAATCGCGAGTTATGTTGTATAATATTAGGGATAGAAATTTGACAGATTTTTGAAGGGAGCAGTAAAAGAATGAAAAAGGCATATTTACAACTTGAAAACGGAAACATTTTCGAAGGCGAGCTTTTCGGCAAAGACCTTGATTCCGACGGCGTAACAGGGGAAGTTGTTTTCACCACAGCTATGACAGGGTATTTGGAAACAATCACTGACCCTAACTATCACGGGCAGATTATTGTGCAAACTTTTCCGCTGATTGGAAATTATGGTGTCATTCCGTCTGATTTGGAAAGCGACAGCATTCACGCGAAGGCTTACATTGTTAAACACTTATGTCAAGACCCCTCTAATTTTAGAAGCGAGGGAAGCCTTGACGTTTTTTTTGAGCAAAAAGGCGTTACTGTTCTTTGCGGCATAGATACCCGCGCTTTGACGAAAATCATTCGCGAGCAGGGTGTCATGAATGGCAAGATTTGCGCCGCTCCTCCAACTGAGGCGGACATAAGCGCGGTTAAAGCTTACAAGATTGAAGGTGCAGTCGCGGCTTGGCAACCTAAGCGGAGTTTGGGTGCGGCATTCGCGGGGCATAATATTGCTGTGTTCCCTTACGGCACATCGGCGCAGAGCTTTCTCGCAAGCAACCCGAGTGGGATTGTTCTCGCAGGGGGTGCGGGGGACCCTGACTCGCAGGAATTTGCGCCTGTGGTTGAGCAGGTCAAAGCTCTTCTTGAGAGCGGCAAGCCGATTCTCGGTGTGGGGCTTGGGCATCAACTGCTTGCGATTGCTCACGGCTATAAGACAGAGAAGCTGAAATTCGGGCATCGCGGCGCGAATACTCCTGTTAAAGACTTGGCTACGGGGCGGGTTTATATGACGGCTCAGAACCACGGCTACGCGGTAATCGCGGACAAGGGCGACAAGAGGCTGTCTTTCGTGAACGTCAATGACGGCACTTGTGAGGGGCTTGACTATCGCAACAGCGGCGGCAACGCTTTCGGGGTGCAGTTTTATCCCTTCGGGAACTCTGCGGACACCGCATTCATAGCAGACAGATTCGTTGAGCTTGTTGAAAGGAAAGGTGGTTGAAATGCCGAAAAACGCTGACATCAAAAAAGTTTTAGTCATAGGTTCGGGGCCTATTGTAATCGGGCAAGCGGCAGAGTTCGACTATGCGGGAACACAGGCTTGCCGCGTTCTGCGGGAAGAAGGCATTGAGATTGTTTTAGCCAACTCTAACCCCGCGACGATTATGACAGACTCAAACATCGCGGACAAAATCTATATAGAACCGCTGACGTTGACTACAATCAAGCGCATAATCGAAAAAGAACGCCCTGACGGGATTTTATCGGGGCTTGGGGGGCAGACAGGGCTGACGCTCTGCATGAAGCTTGCCAAAGAGGGATTCCTCGAGAAGATGAACGTACAGCTCTTAGGTTCTTTGCCGGAAACCATTGACAAAGCCGAAGACAGGTTGCTCTTCAAGGAAACCATGGAAGCAATCGGGCAACCCTGCATTGAGTCGGAGGTTGTCAACGACATTGAGGCGGCTGTTCGCGCCGCTGAGCAAATCGGCTACCCGGTAGTTGTTCGCCCTGCTTTCACTCTCGGGGGGAGCGGCGGCGGCTTCGCGTCGGACTCTAAGGAACTGCGCGAAATCGCGACTTTGGGTCTGCAACTTTCGCCGATTACGCAGGTTATGATTGAGAAGTCAATCGTAGGCTGGAAAGAAGTCGAGTTTGAGGTCATGCGCGACAAAGCGGACAACTGCATAGCAATCTGCTCTATGGAGAACTTCGACCCTGTCGGCGTTCATACGGGGGACAGTATCGTAATCGCACCTGCGGTAACTTTAGCAGACAAAGAGTATCAGATGCTGCGCAGTGCTTCTCTTAACATCGTTCGCTCTCTCGGAGTTGAGGGGGGCTGTAATGTTCAGCTTGCTCTTCACCCGGACAGTTTTCAATACGCCGTCATTGAGGTAAATCCGCGGGTGTCTCGTTCGTCGGCATTGGCGAGCAAAGCGACGGGCTATCCTATTGCTAAAGTTTCGACTAAAGTCGCCATTGGTTATACCCTCGATGAGATTACAAACGCCGTTACGGGGACTACGAAAGCGTCTTTCGAGCCTGCGTTGGACTATGTGGCAGTGAAGTTCCCGAAATGGCCTTTCGACAAGTTCGTGTATGCGCAGAATGTCCTCGGAACGCAGATGAAAGCGACAGGGGAAGTTATGGCAATCGCCGACACCTTCGAAGACGCACTGCTGAAAGCGGTTCGCGGAGCAGAACTCGGGCTTGACAGCCTCAATCTTCCGCGATTGGCGAGCAAGTCTGCCGCTGAAATCCGTGAGGAACTGAACACGGTGACTGACTCGCGCTTGTTTGTTTTGTATGAAGCACTCAAACGGGGAATGAGCGTTGATGAGCTTCATGAAATCACCAAAGTAGATGAATGGTTCTTGCACGGGTTGGTGCGGCTTCAGCAGAATGAAGAGGCTTATAAATCGGACAAGCCGCAACTGTTCAAAATGGTAGACACCTGCGCAGGGGAGTATGAGGCGAAAACTCCGTATTTCTACGGGATTACTGATAAAAGTGCTTTAGCGCGCCAAGGCGGCTCTGCCGCCGCCGGCGAGGGGGTATGGGGCAAAGCCCCATTCAGAAACGAAGCACTGCCTTTCGTGGAGAAGTCGCAAAAAGAACGCATAATCGTTCTCGGGAGCGGGCCGATTCGCATAGGGCAAGGCATTGAGTTCGACTATGCCTGTGTCCATTGCGTCTGGACGCTCAAGGAAATGGGGTATGAGGTTGTGGTAATCAACAACAACCCCGAAACAGTGTCTACGGATTTTGATACCGCCGACAGGCTCTACTTTGAGCCGCTGACAATCGACAGTGTCATGAGCATTATCGAGATTGAAAACCCAA
>WQXP01000123.1 GCA_009784765.1 Oscillospiraceae bacterium
GATTGCAGTGCTTTGTTTATGGGTAGATAATCGCAGAGTAAAGAACATTATGGATTATTTGAACACTTTTCTAAAGGAGGACAGTTGAGTGGGTAGAATTTTATGGCGACCGATTCCGATTCTTTTTCAGTATCTGCTCCCGGGGGTGAATTTAACCGGGTATGCAGTAACAGGGATTGACGTAGTGATTAGTTTTTTTGCGATTGCCGCACTGATTTTCGTGCTGTTGCCTTTTCATGAGTATGCACACGCATGGACGGCGTATAAGCTCGGAGACGGCACTGCAAAAGCTTATGGGCGATTGACGCTAAACCCTCTTGCGCATATTGACCCTATGGGGGCGTTCTGTATGCTTATTCTGCCTTTCGGGTGGGCGAAACCTGTCCCGATTGACCCTCGCCACGCTTCACGTAAAATCTCTCAGAGAACATTCGTCGCGCTGACTGCGGCGGCAGGCCCGTTGTCGAACATTCTGCTGTCGCTGATTTTCGTGGCTATATCAAAGCTTGTGATGTTAATTGGCGGCGCGGCATTTTCCGGGCAGGTGACTCTGCCGTACTTTGCGTGGGCGTTTCACATGATTGCGTATATGAGCGTGTTCCTTGCGCTGTTTAACCTTATTCCTATTCCGCCCCTTGACGGGAGCAAGATTTTGTTCTATTTTCTGAATAATCGCCAAGTGGTTTTCATGGAGCGAAACGCGCATAAATTTCGCCTTGGGTTGATTCTCCTGCTGTTTTTGCCGATGTTTGATTTTATTTTCGTAGGTATGGCAAGAGCAGCAAATACGATTATGCGCGGTTTAGACTATGCGACGTTTTTTATTCCGTAGGGGTATATGTGATGAATTTTAAGCTCGAAATATTTGAAGGCCCGCTTGAACTCATGCTTTCGCTGATTGCCAAGCACAAGCTGAACATTCGCGACATTGAAATAAGCACTCTTCTTGAACAGTTTTTGGCGTATTTGGCGCAGATGGAAAGCCACGACATAGAAGTCGCGGGGGAGTTTCTTGAATCGGCGGCAAAGCTGTTATATATCAAGACTGCTGCACTTCTGCCGAAACACGAGGCGGACAAGCTCAAACGCGAGCTTGAAGGGGCGTTGATTGAGTACGCGCTGTGCAAAATCACGGCGGCGCGAATGCGAGAGGTTCATATTGGCGACGATGTTTACGTCCGTGCCCCTGCGAAGATAGACAGCGGTGTGATTTCCAAAGCCTACACTCTCGGGCATCACCCGATTGAGCTGATTCAGGCGTTAGTCAGCGTTGCCGACAGGAAGAGCCTTGCGCAGTTGTTCGCAAATGCGCCAGCAGCTGCTGATATAAACCCGACTGCGACATTGAGCTACGTCAGCACCTACAGCAAGATAGTGAGGGTTCTGCGTGCATTGTACAGGAATGAGCGTGTGGAAATAGCCGGGTTATTCGAGGGGCTTGAACGCTCCGAACAAGTAGCGACATTTCTTGCGCTGTTAGAATTAGTCAGCCACGGCAGAGTTTTGTTCTCGCAGGATTCGCGGTATGTGGAAAAGCTCAAACAGAGGGAGGCGATAGCGGTTGAAGCATGAAAACATCGAAAACATAAGCGCGACAGCCGCGATTTTGGAAGCAGTGCTGTTCGCTGCGGGAGAGCCGATTGACGGGGACAAGCTCATGAAAGTTTGCGCCGCACAGTCGCCGGCAGAGTTTGAAAAGGCAGTCATTGTGTTAAAAGCGCGGTATACGGAAGAAGGAAGCGGGATTACTCTGCTTTGCCTTGACGGAGCGTACCAGTTAGCGACTAAAAGCGAATACGCGCCTTATATTCGAGAAGCCTTGGAACTGCGGCGACAGACTCCGCTTTCACCCGCCGCTATGGAAGTCCTTGCGATTATCGCGTATAACCAGCCTGTGAGCAAGCCTTTTGTCGAACAGGTTCGCGGGGTGGATTCGTCGAGTGTTGTCAACTCGCTGTATGAGAAAGGCTTGCTTGAGGAAGCGGGGCGGCTTGACCTCCCCGGACGCCCGATTGCTTATCGAACGTCGGAAGCTTTTCTGCGGTGTTTCGGGATTAGCAAATTAAGCGAACTTCCGCCGATTGCAGTGGATAATGAACAGTTAGAGTTGGAGCAGGAAATGTCTGATTTAGAGCTTGAACTCGCCCGTGAATTAGGAGAGACAATGTCGGAAATCAGCGAAACAGAAATCAACGAAACACAAGTCAGCGAAGCAGAAACAGAGGTGTTGTGATGACGGCACTTTGGGTAATAGCAGGCATAATCGCACTGTTGATATTGCTGTTCTGGGTAGTGATGCTGTCGTCGGCAGTTGCGAAAGTAGAGTATCACGGCGATTTTCGGGCAAAAGTGAAGTTTTGGGGAATAACGCTGTTTGACTCTCGGGAACCCGAGCGGACAATCGCGTTTTTTGAGAAGCTGAGCAAACCGAAAAAGCCGCGCAAAGCTCCTAAATTCCATAAGGCTGAACCCTCTGTTCAGAAACGTGAAGCTTCCGCTGAACACCCGAAGCAACCTGAAAAGCAATCCCTTGCGGACAAGATGTTCAAGCGAGCGGGATTGGACAAAATCGCAAATGACCTCAAGCGGGCGAATGTGCGTTCTTTCGATTTCGAGATGTTCAAGCTTATTTACGACAGTGTCAACTCGCCGATTAGGGGTTTTATCAAGAAAATTCGCGTTACCGATTTGCGGCTGCTTTGCGTAATCGCCACGGGGGACGCGATGAAAACAGCGTTGACTTACGGGCTGCAATCTGCGGCAGTTTCGAGCGGAGTGGCTTGGATAGACTCGATTTTAGTCCTGAAGGTGAAAAAAATCAGCGTTACTGCGGATTTCGCTAAAGAAAAGGGCGAGATAGATATGTTTTGCAAAGTCAAAGTCCGCGTTCTTGACGCGGCAGTCTGCGGGGTGAAACTGCTGTGGAATAATCGCGATATTATTAAAAATACTATGAATACGGTAAAGGGGAACAAACATGGAAACAAATCAAAAACAAAGCGCAAATCAAAACCCGTTGGAGGGGCTCATGTCAACGTCAATGGAGAAAATTAGGCAGTTAGTTGACGTAAACACAATCGTAGGTGAGGCGATTACCGCACCCGACGGCACGACGATTATCCCAATCAGCAAAGTTTCATTCGGCTTCGTGTCAGGAGGGTCGGACATTCCCGCGTCTAAGCAGATTTTCGCAGGGGGTGCAGGGGCAGGAGTTACAATCAAACCGATGACTTTTCTTGTAATCAAAAATGACGGCGATGTCGCCGTGCTTGACGCTGTTCCACGTGAGAACAACTTCATGGAGAATGTGCTTGAAGCCGCGCCTGAGTTTATTGAGAAAATCAAATCTGTCTTTGCGTCGATGAAAGGCAAAGAGCTAAGCGACAGCGAGACTGAGAATCAACCTAAAAAATAACAGTAATAATAGCGGTGTATGCGGCAAAAATAAAGGCATGAGAAAATTAACATTTATATTCGCGACAGTGTTTGCACTGCTCGCATTTACGGGAATTACTTCAGCAAATCAAAATAATTGGGAAAATGACACGCGCATGGTTTTTGCCACCCTTGAGCGGCCGCAGATTTCTGCCGCCTCTGCGATTGTTATGGACGCACGAACAGGCAAAGTTCTCTTTTCGCATAACGCCGACGAAGTTCGCGCAATCGCGAGCCTTACTAAAGTTATGACTACTTTGCTCACACTCGAAGCAGGGATAACCGACGAGAGTTTAGACGTGCCTTTTCGCGTAGACAACAACGCCGTCCATGTAGAGGGGACTACGATGGGGCTGCGCGAAAACGACATTGTTACGCGACGCGCACTCTGCTACGGCATGATGTTGCCGTCGGGCAACGACGCGAGCAATGTAGCGGCAGTCAGCGTCGGTGGGGGCATTGCAGAGTTCGTTACGCTCATGAACACGCGGGCGAAAGAAATAGGAATGAGCGGCGCGACACATTTCGCGAACCCTCACGGATTAGACCAAGCAGGGCATCAATCTACAGCGCGGGATATGGCGATTTTGACTGCATATGCCATGGAACGCTCAGAGGGGGCAGAGCTTTTTCGTGAAATTTGCGCGAGCAAGTCTGTACGGTTGGAGTTCGGCAATCCGCCCTATGGGCGATGGCTTCGCAACAATAACAGGCTGTTGACTATGTACAGCGGCTGTATCGGAGTCAAGACTGGGTTTACGGACGCGGCGCGGAGATGCCTCATTTCGGCGGCTCAGCGTGATGCAGGTGACACAGCGACGCTGATTGCAGTAACCCTCAACGCCCCCGACGACTGGAACGACCACTCGCGTATGTTAGACTACGCTTTCGCGAAGTTAGAACTTTTGTATGACAATTGGGCGTGATTATTCATGCCCCTACATAGGCTAAAGAAGAGATAAGCCCAAAGGGCGGGCTTTGCCCGGCCGTAGGGCGAATCTTGACAAAGCAA
>WQXP01000124.1 GCA_009784765.1 Oscillospiraceae bacterium
ACCTCTGATGGCGCGAGTTCGAGATTCAGAACGCAAGCGGGGAACTTGCCGCTCATAATTCTGCCGCGAAAGCCTTCCTCAAGCGCCGCCGTAAAAGTACTCGAGCGGACATAACGCGCGTTGACGAAAAAGTTCTGATATGTGCGATTGTTTTTCGCCGCCAATGGCGCGATTACCGCCCCTGTTACACGAATGCCCTGCGTTCCCCCTTCACCGCATTCATTCACAAGCAGCGCGTTCGAAGCGAAATCCGCTCCATAGACGGCGTACAAAGCCGAATGCAGCTTCCCGTCACCCGGAGTAACACGAACAAGCTCATTATCGCGAATGAAGCGAAATGCAACCTCAGGGTTAGACAGTGCGGCTTTTTCGATGACTGCGCGGATATAGTTGCCTTCAGTTAAATCTTTCTTGAGAAATTTCAGCCGTGCGGGTATGTTAAAAAACAACTCACGAATGATAATCGTCGTGCCGTCCGGGCAAGGAAGCCTCTCATGTTCGAGGGGTTTTCCTCCTTCGATGATGTACGATGCTCCGCTGTCTGCACCGGCGGTCTTGCTGAGCAAACTCACCCGCCCCACTGCCGCCACAGAAGCCAACGCCTCTCCGCGAAAGCCGAGTGTCGCGATTGCCTCTAAATCCTCAGCAGTACGGACTTTGCTTGTAGCATGGCGCAAAAAAGCTGTCGGGCATTGTTCGTAAGGAATGCCGACACCATCGTCTGTTATTCGAATAAAACTAATCCCGCCATTCTTGATTTCAACGGTGATTACCCGCGCACCTGCGTCGATTGAGTTCTCAATGAGCTCTTTCACCACTGATGCAGGGCGTTCGATTACTTCCCCCGCCGCAATCAGCTCATACACATCTTTATCAAGAAGCCTGATTGCCGCCCCCGTATTCACATTCTCGCTCATACTGCCGCCAAAGACATTTGTCCGTCAGTTGTTTCCGCAAGCTTGAGTTTATAAGCCTCAAGCTCTTCCTGCAGAGCTATGTTTTCCCGTTCTTTTTGCTTTGTCACCTCTGCGAAAGCTTCCTCAAAACTTGAGAGTGTTTCCTCAAGTTGGGCGATTTTAGCATCTTTGCTGTCTGAAGCTTCACTTACCCCTGTCAGTGCGTTGTTATACCGATTCTGCGCTTTTTCGCTCTCTTCACGCGCCAACTCGAGTTCAAATTTACACTCTTCGAGTTCTGCTTTCGCTTTATTAAGCTCCGCAACACCTTCTGATTTTGCCGTAGTTAGCGCTGCGTCAAGTTCTGCTTTCGCTTTGTTAAGCTCTGTCCTCACTGCGTCTAATTCCTCAACGAGTGTGAAACCCGCCATCGTAACAATCTCGACTTCGGGATTGCCGCGCATTCCTGCCGCATATTCGTCAATCAGCTCTTCGAGTTGCAACGCCAATCGGTTAATCCGCGACGGCTCTTCCTCAGTTCGCAGAGTGTACACCCGCCCGCGAATGGTGATTTGCAATTTGTCCGCTTTGTTCATGAGGTATTCCTCCGGTCTATAGTTTATTTTGTACTAATTTCTGCGCGAAACAGCCACCTCGACATTATAACTTCCCACAACCCAAGCATTAACCTCAGCCCCCGCAATTGTGAAAGTCCCTCCCGCAAATCGCGTTCCCGCAGTTATATCCGCAATCCCTGCAAGGTTGATTGTCCCTGCAATATCAGCAATAGTCATTGCCTGAATCACCTCCGACGGCCCGATAATACTCACAGGCACCTGCCGTGTCCTGAGTGAGACAGAATACCCCGTCGGGACATTTATCACACTGATATTCGCCGCAGGGACATTGAGGGTGATTACGCCGTAGTCCCCCACGTCATCGAACTCAAGCAGAACCGTATGATAGCCGGACATATTTCGATAGCCCGTCGGCAGAGTTAAGGGAATTACTATGCCCTGCTCTAAATCGCTGAAAGTAATGCTCCCAAGCGAAATTGTACCGAGACTCAGGCTGTCTAAATTCTCGATTGAATTGTCAGGTGATGCAATCTCAACTTCCGACGGCTCGAAAACCATTCGTGTACGCAAAGAAGCAGCATCGAAGTTTTCAGGGGTGTTGATTAAATCTACCTCAAGAGGAAGGTTTTTTGTCATGAATACAGGTACACTCACCATAAATGCACGAGTTTCCATGCTAAATCTGTCAATGTCAATAATCTGCTCGTCTCGCCCGTAAAGAACGAGTTCACCCTGCAAGTCAGCACTCGCTGAAAGGGGCTGCTCGCTGTTCACAACAACGTGTCCCGTCCTAATCGACGATATGAGTGAGCGTTCGCCTCGAATCACAACCGTGGCAGGATTAACCCTTGCTTCATCACTGTCAGTAGTCATCCCCGGGATTGTTTCAACACCGTCAACATCAGGAATCAAAATAATAGACATCTCTGCGACTTCAATAACACGTACTGTGCGGGTAAGCCCCTCGCTCATGATTGAAAACTCCGCCTCTGTTCCGTGTTTGCCGATAATCACAGGAACCGTATGCTCCCCTGCTGTTCGGATTTCCGAAAAGTCTAACCGCGCATAAAAATCTCCCGCTGAAAGCCCGCCTATTTCAAAGCGTTTTCCTAAAATCGAAATGTCAATGTTTTCGGAGAATGTTTCACTCAGCTCAAGATTCAACACGCGCATATCTTCCGATACATCCGCAGACACAGGTACTGCGGTTATTGTTCGCGGAACATCAGGGAAAAGCTGAAAAGACACAGCAAACCAGATAATCAGCGACAGAACAAAAGCGAAGATAATCGTCTTGAAATTCGTCACGAAAAACTTCGCAAAGTTAATCAATGTAGTTTTCACGCGCTTTTTCCCCCTCTGCCTTTTTTGTTTCCCTGTTTATTCTTTGGGCCTTTGCCCTTACTCTTTTGAACGGGCATAATCGCCTCTGTCAAATATTTTTGCAACTTATCATAATCATACCCGCGCGAAAGCACACCGTCCCGCGCAATTGAGATTGTTCCTGTTTCCTCCGATACGATAATCACCACCGCATCCGACACTTCGCTGAGCCCGATTGCCGCACGATGGCGCGAGCCTAAATCCTTGGAAATAAGCTCTTCTTTTTGAGGTTTCGGCAGAAAGCACCCCGCCGCTAACACTAACCCCTCTCGAACAATTACCGCGCCGTCATGTAGCGGAGTCTGCGGACAAAAGATATTTCCGAACAACGCTTCTGACGGAATCGCGTTAAGTACTGTTCCCGTACTGATTTGCTCCCCGAGTTTAGTTTCGCGTTCGATTACTATAAGCGCGCCTGTAGCTTTTTGCGAAAGCGCAACACAAGCCGCCGCGATTTGCTCAATCGACGTACTGAGCTTATGCGGAGCGGCGTCAATATTCAGCGCGGCAAAATTTTTGACGAAATGAATACGCCCCGTTTTTTCAAGAAACCTGCGAAGTTCCGGCTGGAACATGACAATCGCGGCAATCGCACCGACGCTGACTATTGTATCACCGAAGGCGCCGAGTACACGAAACTCAAGCTCTTGAATCAGAAGCGAAACAACAACAACAAAGAAAATCCCCTTGAGTAACTGCGCCGCACGTGTTTCGCGGACAAAGCGAATGAGGACATAAACAAGGCAGGTTAAAATAAGAATTTCGACATAGTCAACAAACGTCATTGTTCGCAGAACTCTGCCGGTGTATTCTAATATATCCTGTAAATATACAATCGGGTCTGAGAACATCAAAATGCCCCCTTTCTATGAATTTCTGACTTGTGCGACCACCTCAAGCAAACGGGCAGAAGGGCGCTCGAACCGCTCGTTGTTAATAACAATCACCCGCCCCTGCTGCACCGCCCTTAACTGCGAATAAACCGAATGTGCCTTTAACTGCTCGATTGTAATGTTCCCGTTCACAAGCACAGTCTCGGGCTGATTTTCAAGCAGTAATTGCACATCAAATACATACCGTATACCGCCTTGTGCTAAGTTGTTACCAAACACAGTCAACAGAGAGCTTTCGAGAGTATCACCGGTTGCAAGTGCAAGATTCTCGGTAACATACACAAATTCGCCTAAATCCGCACTGTGTGCGTCACTGATTCCCTTACGAAGCAGCTCGAATGCCGCTGCACCCTCTTCGCGCCCCGTGAAACTGCCGTACAGAATCACGCCGACGAGTTCATATAACGCACCGAGTTCTTCAAGGCTGCGCGGCGCAGGAAGTACCACAGTCGCCACGCCTTCCCGCCTGAGGGTTTCGCGGTCTTTATCGCTAATCGGAGCAGACAGCAAAAGCAAATCCGGCGTGAGGGCCGCGATTTCCTGTGCATCAAAGCCGCTCCCTGTTCGAAACGCCGTAACATTCGTAACGCTTGCAGGAAAGTCGCAAAAAGAACTTCGCCCCACAAGGCGCGAATGTTCTGCGAACTCGTACACAAGCTCCGTCAAAGCCGGGGAAAGGCTGATAAT
>WQXP01000125.1 GCA_009784765.1 Oscillospiraceae bacterium
ATGGACGTTATCGGTAACAACATCGCTAACGTAAACACAACCGCCTTCAAAGGCAGTACTGTTACCTTTAAGGACGTTTACTACCAAACCCGCCAACGGGCAAGCGGCGGTGATTTCACCAGCGGCGGCGTAAACCCGATTCAAACAGGTCTCGGCGTTCAACTCGGAACTGTCAGCAATGTTATGACACAATCGGGCATTACTTTCTCCGACAGCGTTTTTGACCTTGCCCTCGAAGGCACAGGATTTTTCCAAGTTATGGACCCTATGGGGAACATCTTCTATACTCGTCTCGGGCGTTTCTCTCTTGACGATTTCGGCAACCTCACCGACCCGAACGGCAACGTCGTTCTCGGCGTGTCGGGCGACCCGACTAACGCGGCGGCGAGCAGCCAGCGCATTAACATCAGAATCCCCGACGTGCAAGACTCGGCGGCAAGCGCGATTTCTACCTATCTCGGACATGACATAGTCATCAGCGCGAGCGGCGTAGGGCCGGGCGGAAACGTAGCCCTCACCATTATCCCGTCAGACTTCCCCTTCGCGACTATGATGGGAACTACCCTCAACGTCTTCATGGACTTGACAATTGACTACGAAGCAAACGCGATTAGGGATATTCTTGGAGAATTTCAAGGGGTTGCCGGCTCAACCGGACCACAAGCAGTACGCCCGCGAGTGTTTACTAATGAGTTGGGTGCGCCTGTCAATCCTGCTTCTACAGTTCCGGTGCTTTTCACCGCTGCTGATATGGTGTATGGCTCAACAGCGGTTGACGCTATACCGGGACAGCCTTATACTCCAACTCAAGTACCCCCGTTGCCCCACACGTATAACCCTTACTTCCTCACTGCAGCACAAATACAAGTTATTGACCCGAATGGTGAAATGGAGCTTACCCCGGGTACTCTTGTAAATTTCGAACACGTAGCACTGTTTAATCAAAAAGTACTTGAATCAATTTCTCGTGCTTTCTCTGAGGACATGAAAAACGCAATCAGACTCGGCGGTGTTGAAGTAGACCCCGCTTTAGAGGAAATGAAAATCGACTTTATGTCTGTTCCTCCTGTTACTGCGGCTCAACCTGCAAGCAACTTCTACCAAATGCCTGGCACTTCCGTTGGAGCATTGGCGGCAGTTACACGCCCTGCGACGGGCGCAACTCTAAATGCGGCTCAACTTACAATTCTCAGGCACGCAGTACCGCCGTTGACAGGCGTGGAAGTGGATGCTTTAGCAGTAGGGATGGAAATAAATGATGCGTTCATAACAACATATGGTGATGCAATCACCCTTGGATGGGGTCCGACAGGTACGCCGACACAACCGGGCTTAGACGCTACTGCTGCGCATTTAGCGGCTGTTCAAGCTGCAAACCGCATTGATTTCGTAGTGAACGCTGCAGGTTCTTTCGGGAACAGCCGTCGTATTGACTTTGTTGTTGACACATCGCCGGGTGCGGCTTATCCTCAAGCAACATGGACTAACAACAACAACGTCTTGGTTGTAAGGGTTCCTCAAGGGCAAGTAAACCTCGAACATCTTCAAGAAGTTATTGACAGAGCGGCGGCAGGTCGCCCCGAATTCGGCTTTACGCTGACAACAGGCGGAACTCGTGATATGACCGGGCGTGAAGTTACAGGAATGCTCTACACCGGCGGCATTGGCCCGAACGGCGGTCGCGTGGGAATGTCGGGGGGAACAAACAGCTTCTTCCAGATGGCGTTCGAGCAATTCGGGACACAACCGCTCACAGGCGGAATGTTCCAAGCGGCGCAAACAGCGGACACGGCAGAGATTTTCATTGACCGCGACGGTATAATCTACGGTTATCACCCTGTTCACGGGGAGCTGATTCTCGGGCGTGTGGATATAGTCGAGTTTGTCAATCCGGGTGGGTTGTCGCAAGTGGGCACATCGTACTTCGTGGCGACGCAGGCTTCAGGGCCTCCTCAAGTGCGGCTTGCACGAAATGAGACTGATACGCAGGTTGTTTCGGGGGCATTAGAAATGTCGAACGTGGACTTGTCGCAAGAGTTCTCGGATATGATTATCACGCAACGTGGGTTCCAAGCAAACTCAAGGATTATCACGGTTTCCGACTCAATGTTGGAGGAGCTTGTAAATCTGAAACGCTGATTTATGTTAGTGTAGGGCGGGGTGTCCGCACCCCGCCGCCTACGCTGATTTTAGGGAGACGACCATGATTATACTGACGAAACTCAGCGGGCAAGAAATCCTTATCAACGAGAATCACATTGAAATGGCGCAGGAGACTCCTGACACGGTGATTACGATGAATAACGGACACAGCTACATTGTAACTGAAAAGCTCGATGAGATTGTAGACAAGGCAATCGAGTTCAACAAGCAGTCTAAGCGGCGACCGGAGCGGCGTGAACTCAAAACACTCGGGGCACAAGATTAAAGCAAAAGAGGAAACATTGTATGAATATTACGATAATCATAGGAAACCTGCTTATGTGGGGGTTATTGGGCATATCTATAGTCATAGCCGGACGCGACCTTGACTTCGGGCCGCTGCAAAGTATTGATATGTTCTGGAATCCTCCGGGGGTAATGATTGTTATAGGCGGTACGTTTGCTGCGTTGGTGGCATCGTTCCCTATAGCTACTTTGAAACAGCTCCCCAAGTGGCTGAAGGTTTCTATTCTGCCGCCTAAATTCAACCCCGTTGAATACATAGCCCAGATTGACACGTTCGCAGTTACTGCGCGCAGTAAAGGTCTGCTGGCTTTGGAGGACGGTGCGCAAAGCTGCGAAGACCCCTTCCTGAAACAGGCGGTCATGCTGATTGTTGACGCGAACGACCCCGACAAAGTCCGTTCTATGCTCGAGGATTCGATTGAATTCACGAATGAGCGGCACTCAGTCGCGTGGAGTTTCTTCGATAAGGGAATGGCTCTCGCGCCTGCATTCGGTATGATGGGTACGGTTATCGGGCTTGTTGTAATGCTTGCGGCACTTCAAGACCAACCCGACCAGCTTGGCTCGCTCATGGCGATTGCACTGATTACGACTTTCTACGGCTCGCTCGTGGCGAACGTAATGTTTGCACCTGTCAGAACTGCACTCAAGAACGCCCACGACAAAGAAATCCTGTGTATGCGTCTTATAGTAGAGGGCGTAATGTCGATTGCGGCGGGTTCTAACCCGCGGCTGATTAAAGAAAAGCTTGAGTTCATGCTTGCTAAGTCAGAGGTTAAGGGCGATAAAAAAGCAGCTTAAAAAAGCTTAAAAAATAACTTGACAAAGCGGTTGAGTTGTGGTATACTATTTATAGTCGCGCAAGTAATCGAATAATGGAGGGAAGATTATGGCTCGCAAGAAAAAAGCTGAAGATGTAGTCAATACCGAGGGTTGGCTGACGACGTATGCGGATTTGCTGTCGTTATTGCTGTGCTTTTTCGTTATGATGTACACTGCTTCTGTTCCCGATGATGCGCGAATGCAATGGATTTTACGCTCTTTTGCGAATGTTGCGGGGAACGTGGTTGATTTTGTAAACGAAGATGAGGAAATCATCACGGGGCTCACGGACGAGCAAAATTTGGTCGGTCCTCACCGGGCACAAGTTGACGGAGAAAGACCGGGGATTCCGGGGACTCTTCCCATGACTTTCGAAGATATGTTCAACTGGGTGTCTGAAATTGTTGACGCTCATGACTTGAGCGACTCTGTAACTGCCGAAATGTACGAAGGGCGGCTTCACATTCGTTTTAATGACGATATTATGTTCTTTCCCGAAAGCTACGAATTGCGTCGCGAAGGGGCAGAAGCTCTCACAAGAATTGCACCGGGTATTCGTGCAATGAACAGATTCATTGCGAGTGCGGAGGTTCAAGGACACACCGCGCCTACTCCTCCGGGTGTGTCATATGCGTCTTGGAATCGCATTGACCCGTGGTATCTCTCAAGTATGCGTGCAGTTACGGTAACTCAGCTTTTGGATGGTCGTTTGCGCATGGTTGACAGCGACAAGTTTACTTCTGCCGGACACGGTCCGTATCAGCCCCATTATGCGATGGAAGAAAACACCAGAAACAGACGTGTCGAAATTGTATTGACGCGCAGCGAATATGAGCCCCAAGATACACAGTCGATTCTTGATGTACTTCAGTACGATTATCAGTTCCCGCTGATTGCGGACGGTCCTCTCGGCGGTCGGCAGCCACATCCTGATTTTATCGACAGAAATAAAAAACTTCTGTCTGAAATTCAGATGAAATATGGTGTCGATGAAAGAATTTTCGAAAGACCTAACCCTTCTCCGGGGGACGGACGCGGTTTTGACTTCTTAATCCCGGCAATTCCGTGATTACAATATCAAATAATCCAAAACAAAAGGACGGTGA
>WQXP01000126.1 GCA_009784765.1 Oscillospiraceae bacterium
CATAATCCCTTTGTATGCAGGGCCGTACAAGACGTTGAAGTCAACGCCTTTGTTCTCCATCGCGTCCTCAATCAAAACCCCGTAGAACTCCCCGAGACGCTCAAGCTGGCGATTGGTCTTATACTCGCCCGTATTGATGAAGTAAGGCGACTTGCGTCCGCTCTTGAGGGTAAAATCCCCGAAAAGCAACGCGCCGCACTGCTCCATGAATTTCAGAAATTCGTTCTTCATTTAGACACGTCTTCTCTTAGGGGGTCGGCATCCGTTGTGAGGAATCGGAGTAACGTCTTTAATCATACGCACTTCGAGACCTGCGGTCTGAAGGGCGCGGATTGCCGCCTCACGCCCGGAACCGGGACCTTTTACGTAAACTTCAACGGTTTTGAGTCCGTGTTCCATAGCGGCCTTAGCAGCCGTTTCCGCAGCAGAAGCCGCCGCGAAAGGAGTGGATTTTCTCGAACCGCGGAAGCCGAGTCCGCCGGCAGAAGCCCAAGAGAGGGCGTTCCCGTGCAGGTCGGTAACGGTTACGATTGTGTTGTTGAAAGTCGATTGAATATGCGCAGAACCGTTCTCGATGTTTTTCCGTTCGCGCCGTCTGCGGATAACTTGTTTTTTTCCGCCTTTTTTAGCAACAGCCATGTGTGTTCCTCCATGAATATCGGCAGAGCCTCCTACAGGGCACCGCTCTTGTTATGCTTCGTCAAGCTCGCCCTTGCGGGGCGGCAGAGCCACCCCTACAGGGCACCGCTCTTGTTATGCTTTATTTCTTCTTATTCGCGATTGTTTTTCTCGGGCCTTTACGAGTACGCGCGTTAGTTTTAGTCCGCTGACCGCGTACAGGCAAGCCCTTGCGATGACGAATACCGCGATAGCAGTTAATTTCAATCAGCCGCTTTATGTTGAGAGCGGTCTCACGCCGAAGGTCGCCCTCCACAGCATAGCCGTTTGCGTCAATCACTTCACGGATTTTCGCTTCCTCGGCATCGGTGAGGTCTTTAACTCGCGTGTCGGGATTAACACCCGCCGCCGCCAAAATATCGTTCGAAGTTTTCCTGCCTATCCCGAAAACATAGGTAAGCCCTATTTCTATGCGCTTTGCTTTCGGTAAGTCTACACCTGAAATTCTTGCCATTGTTTTATTTCCTCCTAATCAGCCTTGACGCTGTTTGTGTTTCGGTTCTTTGCAGATTACCATAACCTTACCATGTCTTTTAATGATTTTACATTTATCACACATGGGTTTCACAGATGGTTTTACTTTCATTACTTTGCCCTCCAAGTTATTCTTCCTTTTGTCAAGTCATAAGGCGACATTTCGACTGTTACCTTATCCCCCGGCAGAATGCGTATATAATTCATTCGCAGCCGCCCGCTTACATGAGCGAGGATTTTATGCCCGTTAGAAAGCTCGACTCTGAACGTCGCATTAGGCAAGGCTTCCGAGATTATGCCCTCCACCTCAATAACGTCATCTTTTTCTTTAGCCACTATCCTCACCTCTTTCCGTAGCGATTTCGCCGAAGTTATATTCCCATAAAGCTCTTCTGAGCGATTTGTCAGTATAATGCTCGAGCGTTATGCTCGTTTTCGTCAACTCGACGTGTTTCAGATTTTTGCCCTTAAGAGACCCCAGCTTCCGCCGCCGTCCGTCCGCGATGTATACCCGGTCGCCTTCTCTGCGAACAACCGCATACCAGCTCCCCTTGTCATGCCCCGCGACACTTTTCGCAAGAGTAAATTCGTTTCTGTCTTTCATAAGAAAAAAGTTATAATACCGAAAATTGTACCTGCCACACCTATCGCGCCAATTACCCAGTTCACCGTGGTGATAACTTTATGCTTTTTCCTAAGTCGTTGACACTTGTGTTCAGAATCACGTATGCGTATATACAATTTACGACAAGCATTATATGATTCTTCAAAAAGAAAATACAATTTATCTACTTCAACTCTCTGTGCTTCTGCGTTTTTGGCATACTCGTATTTTTCTATAGCTGCCTTTCTCAAATCAGACAAATCAATAATAAACTGACCGTCTTCAACAGCACGCAAATCGTAATGAGCGTAAATCTTAACAAAATCACGATGATACTCTAAATATGAATGCGATAAATATTTGTAACAATCCAAGTGCGCACGTTTCAAATGCCCCTCTGCCTTTATTAGTTCACTTTCCTTTGCTGAAAAATCTTCACTCTTCATAAAAACAGATAAATGGAAGAAAATCGACCTAATTTCGTTGAAAATTTCTATTGGATATTCATTATCTATTACTTCCAAAGTTATGACAAAAGGACAAATAATATTTGTGTAAGCAACAAATACTTCTCTAACCCTACTTTCAAAATCTAAAGTATCTCTCTTTTCTTCAAGTACTGTCATCACTTAATCCTTTTCAATCCCTCAAATATTCTGTCCAAATCCTCAAAGGTTCTGATTTTCCGCCGTGCAAGTAATGGATTTCCTCTGCCATATCTCCCCTTTTTACGCACCTTCGAAAACCCAAGCCCGGGGATTTTAGCTTTCTGATACGCCATAATTTCATCATGAGACATAGCCAATATTTCTTCGTATTCAAGTCCTACGATTTTCTTAAAAGAGGCTTTTGTTTCTTCGCTGAGTTGATGCATATAAACACCTCATTTCAATCAATAATAGTTATATTATACCACATGAATTACCCTATGTCAACCCCGAACTTCACACCAACCTCGTCATAACAAGCGGTTCGTTCTTAGTAATCAGCACCGTATGTTCGAAATGCGCAGCCAGTCCGCCATTTTTCTCCACGACTGTCCACCCGTCCCGCAAGATTTTGATTTTATCCGTCGTTTCTAAAAACATAGGCTCAATCGCGAGTGTCATTATCGGTGTAATCCGCGGCCAGCGACCTGCCTCTAACCCTTCCTTCGGGACGTTGGGGTCTTCATGCAAATCCCTGCCGACTCCGTGTCCTGCGAAATCTTCGGGGGTGTAGTACCCGCCGCCGCTGATTCGCTGCCAAATCGCGTTAGAAATGTCCCCAATCCGATTGCCCGAAACACATTGTTCGATTGCAGCATAGAGAGCTTTTTCGCACTCGGAAACAATTCTGCGCGCGTTGTCGGAGACTTCCCCGCACATAAAAGTAGCGGAGTTATCGCCATGGTATCCGTCTTTGCAAGCGCCCACGTCGATAGTGACTATATCACCCTGCCGAATATAGCGTTTGCGGTCGGGAACACCGTGAATAAGCTCATCATTGACAGAGATACAAGCATTCCCCGGAAAGCCGTACAACCCCCTGAAAGAAGGCTTCGCACCGCGATTTTTGATAAACTCACCAATCACACGGTTGATTTCCCAGGTCGTAATCCCCGGTTTGACCAATCCGCCGGCGTGCTTGAGTGCGAGTGCGGAAATCTCGCTTGATTTTCGCATGAGAGACACTTCCCGAGGCGTTTTGATGATGATTTTCGTACCTTCACGCCTTCGCGGAAATCCAAACATTGTTGCCTCTCCTAACGCTTCATTTCAATCCAATCGCTTCGAAAGTCAAGCGACGAGTATCATCTATTTCTTCTTGACCTTCAACAGTTTTGAGTTTACCGATTCGCGCATAGAAATCGCGCAGAGGAGCGGTTTTCTCATGATAAGTGTTGAGACGAGAAAGAACAGTGGAGGGGTCATCGTCGGCACGCTGAACAGCGTTACCGTCGCAAGAATCGCACTTGCCGTCAACCTTTGTGGGCTTATAGTCGATGTGGTAAGAGGCGCCGCAAGAGTCGCAGACGCGGCGACCGCTCATTCTCGCACAAATGCGCTCTTCGGGAACATAAATTTCGACAACCAAGTCGATTTTTACGCCCATTTTTTCGAGAGCGTCAGCCTGCTCGACAGTGCGGGGAAACCCGTCAAGGATAAACCCGTTTTGGGCGTCGTCCTGAGCAATTCTGTCTTTGATAATGCCGATTACAACTTCATCAGGAACCAAGTCGCCTCTGTCCATGAAGTCTTTGGCTTTAACCCCGTCAGGAGTTCCGTTTTTGACGGCCTCACGAAGCATATTCCCTGTAGAGATTGCGGGAATGCTCATTCTTTCGCACACGTACTCTGCTTGAGTTCCCTTGCCCGCACCGGGCGCACCTAAGAATATAAGATTCATTATAACATACACCTTTCAAGAATTGTGTCGAAACACGCAAGCATTATAAATTTTATTCCAAGAACCCTTTGTGGTGGCGCATCATCATTTGAGACTCGAGAGTCCTCATAGTTTCGAGAGCAACCCCGACTACGATGAGAACGGTTGTGCCTCCGAGGGAAAGCCCGCTGATGCGTTGCCCGGCGA
>WQXP01000127.1 GCA_009784765.1 Oscillospiraceae bacterium
CATAGACGGGCAAGCGCGAGTAGCCCTCATCAAAGAACACATTGCAGACTTCGCTTGCGCTGTCGGTTTTCGCCACCGCGATTATGTTCACCCGGGGAGTCATGATTTCTTCTACCGTCGTTTCGTCAAACTCGAGTGCAGAGCGGACTAAATCGCTCTCGTGTTCCTCAAGAACGCCCTCGTCTTCGATTTCGTCAATGATTTGCATGAGTTCCTGTTCCGTAACGCTGACTTCTTTGCTGCCTTTTCGGAACAGCCGCGTTACTCCCCGCTGAAACAGCAGCGTGAGAGCAGTCAACGGAATGAAAATCCACACCGTAACCGCGAGAGCTTTCGAACAGATGAGAATGAAGTCATCAGCGTGTTCCCGCGCAACTGTTTTCGGCAGAATATCCGAGAACAAAATCAGAATAACAGTCAAAATCGCTGTTACCACCGCGACTGTGAGTGCCTCGTCCCAGTTCATGGACGCTGCCAAATCCACCGCGAACAGCGTCGAAACGCTCGCTACTACGAGAGTTACGATGTTGTTGCCAATCAGCAGAGTTGCCAGCATCATATCATACTTTTCGAGGAGCTTCAACGCCCTTTTTGCGGCTAAGTTGCCTGTTTCCGCCTTGTGTTTCAGCCGTATTCGGTTGACCCCTGTAATCGCAGTTTCCCCCGATGAAAAAAACCCCGATGCCAAGATAATCACGAGTATGACTATTATTCGCCACCATTCCATATGTCAGTTCAAACCATCTCTCTCAATTAGTTTTCGAATCGCTTCGACTGCGCATTTGATTGCTTTGCTGCTGTCTTTGCAGACTTTGTCGGGCAGCCCCGCCTTGCTTCTCTCCACGTTCCATAGTGCCGTCAGAACTGCCCCCGCACGAACTTCCCGCACTTGAGCGACTGCGAACAGCGTCGCCGCTTCCATCTCACTGGCAAGACACCCCGCCTTGATGTAGGCGTTCCAGCGCAGGTCTAACCGCGCCGCTTCGGGCATAGTTTCGGGGGCGACTTCGCCGTAAAAGGAATCCTTGCTCTGAACTACCCCCGTATGGTAGCGATTGCCCGCGTCCTCTCCGCAAATTTCCTTCGCGGACTGCACCAAAGCCGACACAACCTCAAAATCCGCCACAGCGGGATAGTCCGGCGTGAGGTATTCGGCAGAAGTTCCGTCTCCGCGGATTGCGGCAGTGGCAACGACTAAGTCGCCTCCTGTAACTTTGAGGTTCATTCCTCCCGACGTTCCCACGCGAATGAACGTGTGACAGCCGCATTTAATCAGCTCTTCAATGGCGATTGCCGCCGACGGCCCGCCAATTCCCGTAGACGTTACACTTACTCTTTCACTCCACTCGCTTTCGGCTTGCGCCTCCGCTCGTTGCGCGGGGTCGGGCAAAGCCCGACCGCCTTGCCACTTTTTGCATTTAAGTGTTCCGCTCCACGTAACATACTCGCGATTTGTCGCGATGTGTTCAGGGTTGTCTAACAGCGCGGCGATTTTCGGGACTCGTCCGGGGTCTCCCGGCAGAATCACGTACTTTCCTATACGTTCATCGTCTGCGTTTACGTTTATGTGATACTGGAGTTTCGGGTCTAACAGTGCCATTTTGATTATCTCCTTTAGGTTTTTCTTCAAATGATTTCATCTTGTATTTGTCGTCCTCCTCAAGTTTGCCGAGGATTGACGGTGCAGGGGCGTTGTGCTTATCGTTTCGTTTTTCGAGCAGGTCTAAAACCAAGATTATGAGCGTCGCCGCCGTTCCCGCAAGAAGCGGCAGATAAAACCACATGAACAGCGCGTTCACGATATAGTTCGACATGGCGAAATGCACAGCAATCATCGCGAATGCCCCCGCCACTGACGATACAGCGGCAATCCGATACATCTTCAATCGTACAAGAACACAAGGGGCAATCAGCCCCGCGACAGATGCGCAAAGCCACAGCGCGGGAATGACTGCGGGGACTTCCGACGCTATATCTTCCCAAATCAGCATTGACGCAGGGACGAGTATACCGAGGACAATCCCCCAGATTGCGGCAATAAAGAACAGTATAAATTTTGATAATAGTAACATCATAGTATAATTATACCACATCTTCTTCAAAAAAGCAAGAGTTTGAGCGAAATTTTCGAAAAGGCGGTGTGTCATGAATTATCACGAAAACTTTACAAAACCCTTACATTCGCGGCGAAAAGTTTACAAAATCATTACAATAGTCGAAAACCTATTGCACTCTTCGCGAAGCTGTGATATACTGATAATCAGACGAGGGGGCAAACAGCACTCTCGCAAACACATCAACAATACTTAAAGGAGATTACCACTATGAAAAAACTATTAGCACTTTTAATCGCGTTAGGAATGGTTGCGGCTTTCGCAGCTTGCGGCGAACCCTCTGATGACCCCAGCGACGGCACTACTACTCCGACCGGCACTGCTGATGCAGGCTCTTCAAGCGAACCCGACGAAGTTCCCGCTGAACCGAGCGATGAATGCGACGACGACTGCCCTTCTGATTGCGAAGACTGCGGCGAAGACGAGCCTTCTGAATGCGGCGACGATTGCGACGACGACGACTGCGAAGACTGCGGCGAAGACGAGCCTTCTGATTGCGACGACGATTGCACCGACGACGACTGCGACGACTGCACCGACGAAGCGTAACAGCTCCTCCTGTTAAGAACTCCGGCTCTCAGGTCGGGGTTCTTTTTTAGTTGTTCTCAAGATTCGCCCGTCGGACGGGCAGAGCCGCTCCTGCGGCGGAATCGCTCTTTTTTTCTTTTCAACACTTTCAACAAAGTTTTCAACAAAGTTTTCAACACTTTCAACATTTTGTCAAAAAAATGTTGACAAGCTCAAAAAAATGTGATAAAATGTATTTCAATTATTAAAAATCACTTTGACTAACAAATACAAAGGAAGTGTAAAACAATGGCTTTAACAAGGGAACAAATTAAACGCTTGCAATTAAGCGATGAATGGGTGACAGAAATAGCGCGGTATCACCGCGAAATCGACGAACTTACAGAAAACGGATTTCTTGACCAACTCATGGGCGTACATTTGCCGAACACAGAAGAAGAAACCGACGAGATGAAATGGCTCGAGGGGTCTATTCGCTTTGCCGAAGCCAATCGCCATTTGCTTTTCCCGAATTCGGTAGCGCAAGGAAGCCGGTGAGCGGGCAATGAACGATAAACTTAGAGAACTCTTAGACAAAATAGACGGGCATTCGCTGAGTGCGGCGTTGAACTTGGTTTATTCGAAAATATCAGAGAGCTATCGTGAACATAGCTTAGACCAGGCGCGTTTCAACGAACTTTCAAATTTAATTGAACCCCTCAATAACAAAGAATTAAAAACACTGGCGGAGAAAATCATCGACAAGAAGCAAGACTTCGACAAAGAAAACTTGCCGACGTTGTCAACCTTTAAGGAGCAATCAGAGATAAACAGCAGAGCAAAATGTTTGACACTTGCTTTTGCGGTTTTTTGCCAAACGTGCGGGTTAGATAAAAAAAGATATGCACTGGATTCTGCAATCCTTAACGATGTATGCGAGCGATATTATCGCGACAGAAACAGGCTTAGGCAATCACACCCGCCTATGGACAGAATAGACAGGCACAAAATCTCGGGGTATACGTCGTATTGGCTTTGTAAGCTAAAGCCAATTAAAATTGTAGGTGCTGAAGAAGAGATTCAAGCAGAGTATAAAAGCCATGTCGTTTTGAAAAGCAGCGACGGAACAGAAGACAGCGCAATATTGCGTATCAATGACGCTCTGGCGGTCAACGAAAAATTCGCTCTTTTCGTTTCATGCGGAAGGTTGCATAATGCCGGTTCAAAACTTAGCGAAAACGTCTACATTCCTTTGCTGTATAATCTAAGGTATCGCCCCACAAGCGGAGACGCACTCTCCCTCATATATTACTTGGCAGAAGTAATTTTCAAAGATACACCGGATGACTCCAGACTGTTGCCAACAACTCCCGAATAATAATCGGGAGTTTTTTACGAAAACTTTACAAAACCACTTGACACGGCGGATTTAATGTGCTATACTGTAAGGTACAATGACTTAATCGGCATACATATCACATATAGGTAGGAGGGCACGTTCATGTTACGATATTTTGCAAGCAATAAAGCCAAGAAAGGTTTCACCGTGGTTGAGCTGGTGGTGGTAATCGGGATTATCGCGATAATGGCAGCAGTTGCCGTCCCGAACATGATTACCTCTCAGCGTCGTGCGGAGG